>QMZE01000335.1 GCA_003663025.1 Archaeoglobales archaeon | reverse complement strand
CTTTATGGGTAAAGGTAACTTGTCAACGATTTTGCTCAACGTTATGAACCAGCTTGTAGTCATGTGACTCCTCAATGTCAAGTTTGTTGGTGTTGGCTTAAGCTCCTTAAACTCTGGGAACAGATCTATTATCTTTGTTGATTTAACATCGTCAACTCTCAAAGCCCTAGCTATTTCAAAAGACAGATCGTCTCCATTTATCTTTCCCTTCTTGTAGCTGTGAAGGACAGATCTAAGTCTATCAACCTCTGAACTGTCAATCTTTCTACCCAAAATTTCCTCAATTTCCCTCAACTTCTCAGATGAGATTCCAACGTTTGGCTTTGGTAAAGTTGCCAGATAAAAACATCTGTCCAAAACTGCCAATGCCTCCTTTCCAAACTGCCTCTTAACATGAACATCCTCAACTATTATTGGATTTACAACTTCCCTAAAACCCAAAGATAGATAGACTTTCCTTAGATCTTGAATTGTCTTAAAAACTGGATGCTCTTGACCGCAATCGTATTGATAAATTGGATATCTCTCGTTAAAGTTTTTCTCACTTAAAATCTCCCTACCCTTTAACCAAGCTGATTCAAAGTCCCTCTCAACTATTTCAATCCAATCCTTTGATTTGAACTTCACAGCAACCCCTCCAACTCCAAAGCAAAGCTCAATATCTTGTTCTCTTCAAAGTGGTTACCCATGATTTGCAACCCAACTGGCAAACCCCTAACAAATCCCATTGGCATTGACAAAGCTGGAATCCCAGCAAGATTTATTGGAACTGTATTAACATCCATCTTATACATGGTCAGTGGATCCTGAATCTCACCTATCTTGAATGCTGGTGTTGGCATTGTTGGAGATATCAGGATGTCGCAATCCTTAAAAGCCCTCTGAAAATCTCTCTTTACAAGAGTTCTAATCTTCAAAGCCTTCAAGTAATACTTACCATAGTATCCAGCTGACAATGCGTATGTTCCAAGCATTATCCTCCTCTTGACCTCTTCACCAAACCCCTCAGCCCTAACCCTTGAGAAGTATCTTCCCCAGCTCTCAAGCCTTTCCAAGGAGTAACCGTATCTGACACCATCATACCTTGCCAAGTTCGATGAAGCTTCACTCATTGCTATGATGTAGTAGGCTGGTAAGGAGTATTTGAGTGAGCTTAAAGAAACCTCAAAAACTTCGTGCCTCTCCCCAACAACCTCAACAACCTCATCAAACACATTCATAACCTCATCGTTTGCAACCATCTCCTTCACAATTCCAACCCTAAACCTACGAACCTTTGGCTCAAATCTAAAATCTACACCAGCATTCGTTGAATCCCTCTCATCTTTACCAGCTATAACCTCCAGGAGCAAAGCTAAATCTTCAACACAGTTTGCCATTGGACCTATCTGCTCAAGTGAATTTGCATAGGGTATCAAACCGTAACGTGAAACCAATCCATATGTTGGTTTCAAGCCAAAAACTCCACAGAAAGAAGCTGGACACCTTATGCTACCTCCAGTATCACTTCCCAAAGCCAAAACTGACTCACCATGCAGACATGCTCCACTACCCCCACTACTACCACCCGCAACCCTATCCAAGTCGAAGGGATTTCTGACTACACCAAAGTATGAAGTTTCGGTTGTAGTTCCCATTGCAAACTCATCCATGTTCGTCTTTCCAACTATTATCGCCCCCTCCTGCCTCAACCTCTCAACTACGTGTGCATCAAAAGGTGGGATGTAGCTTTCGAGCATCTTTGAGGCACATGTTGTTCGAAGGAACCTTGTCGATATACAGTCCTTAACTGCAACTGGAATTCCAGCCAACCTCCCCTCCAACTTCCCCCTATCAAAATCTTCAGCCTTCCTTAAGGCTTCATCCTTGTTCAAAGTTATGAATGCGTTGAGTTTGCTCTTCTCTATCCTATCAAAAAGCTCAGAGATTAGATCGTAGCAACTCTCAACCTCCAACCTCTCCCTCCACTCCTTTACAGTCATCATACTAATCCTCCATAATCTTTGGACCCTTGAAGTAACCCTCCTCAACATGTCTTGCGTTCATGAGTGTTATCTCTCTTGAAAGGGGTTCCCTTGGTTTATCATCTCTAAGAACGTTCTTCAATGGAAGAACGTGATATGTAGGTTCAACATCTTCACAAACCTCATCTATGATGTTGAAGTATTCCAATATCTTTGCAAACTCCTCCTTAAACTTCTTAACCTCCTCAGGCTTGAGTTCAATCTTCGCAAGGTTTGCCACATGAACGACATCCTCCTCAGTTATCATGTCGAGAATTTTTGACATCTACATAAAACCCTTCCGTTGAAGGATTCCCTTTTGGTGGGTGATACCCCGATGAGAAATGGCACAAGTAATATTTTTATTCCTAAAATGGGTACTGACCCTTTTATGATTTAATTGAGGTAGCTGGGATATTATTTAAAGATTGATGAAATCTGAAGAAATTGTAGAAGACTTCGAAACCTTTGAGATTCAGGTAAAAGCTATTGAGGTTT
>QMZE01000334.1 GCA_003663025.1 Archaeoglobales archaeon | reverse complement strand
TACAAATCCGTTGATTGACAAGATGGGGATAGAGGCTTTAAAGGTGGGTAAGCCAGCTATTCTAGCAAGTTATATGTACGGAGGAGATTGGGGATTCATAAGGATCTATGAAAGTATTAGAGGAAGGGATCTTCCAGTACTACCGGTTTCATCCTCAGATTTTAGGGATGTTGAGAAGGCCTTAGAGATTATGGAGAAGTTACATAAGATTAGAGGGAAGAAAATCCTAGCTTTTACCTTCGATAGACCTGAAGTATTCAGATCTGAGAGGGATAGAGAAAGAATATTGACAGATCTTATAGGAGATGTTATTGAGAAAATAGATGAAGAGGCAAGAGAGTGGTTACTAAAAACAGCCTCTGAAGATACAGTTCAAATAGATGTCCACGGTATAGATCAGGCTATTCAGTGGAAGAGAAATGAAGAGAAATATAGAGAGAATCTAAAGCATATCTTTGGTTTAGAAATGGTTAGACGTGACCCTGAAGAACTATGTGAGTATTACGAGAACATAAGTTATGAAGAGGCTAGAAAGGTCGCTAATGATTGGATTAATAGTGCTGAAAAGGTAACTGCTTCACATCAAGCAATAGTGAGCTCGGCAAGGCTATATCTAGCCCTTAAGAGATTAGTAGAAGATACTGGATGCGAAGCCATAGGGATTGAGTGCTGTCCGGTTATGCTCTCGGGTAAGATGCCTGCATTTCCATGTATTGCATTTTCAAAATTAAACGACGAGGGAATAGTAGCGTTCTGTGAAGCTGATGTAGACTCAGCCGTAACTCTAATCCTAGGGAAATATCTCACTGGAAGACCAGGGGTCATGGGCAATTACTGTCTAGACATACCTCATAATCGTGTAATATACCTCCACTGTACCTCTCCTACGAGGCTGTACGGATACGATAAACCACCCTTAAGACACTATATAACAACGCATGGCGAGGCACACTTCCTTGGAGCGTCGCCTGTTATTAGATTTCCCGTAGGCGAGGATGTGACTACTGTAAAAATAAGTGTACTTCATGGTATGATGTGTATCCGTTATGGTAAGAGTCTAGGTCTTATAGAGGATGAAAGAGCTTGTAGAGATAAACTCCTTGTGGAGACTAATGCAGCTAAAATGCTTGAGAAACATGATAACATGATCTTTGGTTGGCACAAGGTATCATTCCTCGGAGACTTTAGAGAGGAATTTAAAGCTGCAGCCAGGTTACTTGGATTAAAAGTTGTAGAGGACTATGTTTAAACAGAGCATAAAAACTACTCAGAGATCTTAAACCACTCGCCATTTCTTTTGTATATCTCCCAGAAGAACCAGCCTATACCTAGTGTTATTGGATGTCTAATCCAGGAGTCCATCCATAGGCGGTAGGGTGAATAGGGTGGTCCAGCTATTTCCGTGGATACATATGGAGTAAAACATATGCCATAGGCTATTATCGAGGTTAATACCATAAATGCTGTTGAGAGTAATATTCTAGTTCTACTAGCTATTGAAAACCTCTCCTCAGGTCTTATGAACCTCCATGGGAATATAGGCTCGCCCCGTGCTTTCCACATATACGTAGCTCCTCCAAATGCTACTACGAAACAGACACTGATCACTATTAATGCTCCTAATATCTGTAGTGGAAATACTATTGATACAAGCTCCCATCCGTACACTATTACACAGTAGGGAAATATTGTGTATGCATGGAATAGTATTCCTGCTAATACTACAGCTATGAGATTAAGTGGATACCTTATCTTTCTAATGACCCAAGCACAGAAGATCATAGCACATGGTGTTCCCATGAATATATCAAATGGATTTATTATTAGCTTTGATGGAGATTGTGTTATGTACCTTATAAGCTGACCTACTACATAGCACCAATATCCTTCGAATGCTCCATAGTATGCCATAGCCAGAGCAGGTATGACTGGATCAAGAGTCATTCCAGGCATTACTGGAATCGGTATAAAGGAAAAGGCTCCAGTAAGCGCACCTAGAATTGCTATTCTAGCCATTCTTCTCGAAGTCCAGAGATTCAACTTAACGCTCATGTGTACTCCTCAGATCAGATAAGTACGACTAATTTATAATACTTCTCAGTACTCTTTGAGTTTTTGAATCTTGAGTTTTCCCAGAAATATAAAGCTTAAGCACGTTGTCACTGCCACCATCAATAGTATAAAGATTGTGATAGATTCTATAGAGTATACCTGTGTAAAAAGGACTGTAGTACTCTTTCTTAGGGCTATACGCTTAGTCTGAAGATTTATTCCCCTTACCACTACCTCATATTCCCCTCGAGGTAGTTTGAGAATAGCTTCTGCAGAGAGACTGTATAGTCTATACGGTATTTCTAGGGGTTTTGGGACCACTTTCACCACATGACCACTAGATGTATTCCTAACTACTATGTCGACATTACGTGATGGTATAAGGTAGAGAAAATTGACTATCACCTTTAAGTAGTATACGCTGCAGTTTATCAGTACTATGAGTGGCTCCTTCGATACATAAATATCTTT
>QMZE01000333.1 GCA_003663025.1 Archaeoglobales archaeon | reverse complement strand
GGTTTCATACCAGTGTAAGCAAGTTCATCCTGCTTAAATGATTCCAACATCTGTGCAATACCGTATTCGTCGTACAGACGTTTGTTACCTTTACCGGCCTTGATTGTCGGCATACACTCCACTCTGGTAGTAGTGTCGGTCAGAAAGGCTATGGCTCCGTCAAGACCAACATCAATACCAACTACAGATACAGACATCTCAGTCTAGTCTCCTTTCAAAGTCCGGGCATTCCCAGACAGGTAAAACCATATTTAGTTCTACGCACAAGGCGTGGATAAGATTAGCCTTATGGCAGTTTCTCGATGAATCTTCAAGGCAGAACTTGGTGCAGTCATAACACGCGCAATAGTCGCTGTGCTTACCTTTCAGGTCAACACGTACCATAACATACTCACCATGATGGTTATACGACGTATACTCGTGCGGCATAGTACACTCTCCTTTCTAAACAATTTCGTCGATTACACCCAATTCCAAGGCTTCTTGTGCAGTGAAATAAGTCAGACCACCACCTTCTTGGAAAAAAGTATCCCGAACCTTTTTCCTACTTCGTAGATGAGTATGTTCTAAACACAAGTCTACAATCCTATCCTGCAACCACTTAACATGATCTACGTCATCACTGAGATTACTAGTCGATTCAGCCAACCATGCTCGAATTTCGTGCATACCCAAGCTGGTATTCCTGGTAGCCATACGGTAATCACCGACAAGAAGAACAACAAAGGCCATCGAGTATGCACACCCCAATGCTTTAGTCCAGACAACCTTGTTCAGTGAACAAATTGTATCCGCAAGCATCAGACCATCAGCTACACTCCCACCACCACTGTTTATGGTCAGCTCTATTACGTCTATGGTTGGGTCACAGTCCATAACAGCAAGACGCCTACATGCACTTTCAACACGGGGCTCATCAACGTCACCAACAAAAAATAATTTCCCCAAACGTTCTGAAAGCGGTAACTTATCATAGTTGTTTCCCCACCAATCTTTGTTGTCAGCGATAGTTGTGTTCATAAACCGGTCTCCTCTTGCCACCAAGAAATTAAGTCACCAACACTCTCTACAAACCCAATAGTTGGTTCCCAACCTATAGCATCATGCAACTTTGAAGCACCCCCAATTAAAAGTGGGACATCACTGGGTCGTAGATACCTAGGGTCTTCCACTTCACTCCACCAAACATCAAGAGATCCACCTATACCAAAGCAGATAGTACGTAACAAATCAGACATTGAATGACCAACACCAGAAGCAACATTAAACACTTGACCACATACAGTCTCAGGTTCAGCATTAAGGAGGTCAACATAAGCCCTAACTGTGTCTCTTACATCTGTATAATCACGAACAGCATCAAGATTCCCGACATGTATTGTTTTATCCTGACTTGCGTAGGCTTCGAGAGCTCTCAACGTAAATGCAGATTCTGCAAAATTCTTGCCACGACCAGGTCCGAGATGGTTAAACGCCCGTGTTCTAACTGTAAACAAACCATAGCTCTCATGATATTGGTAGCCAAGATAGTCTTGTGTGACTTTAGACACACCATAAGGGGAAAGAGGCCGCAATGGGCTGTCTTCTGAGATCGGAACTTCACCGGGCACAACGTATCCATACTCTTCTGACGAGCCACAACAATGAACTCTACAATCAACTCCTTTGTCAAAGATTACCCTTGCGGCCTCTAAAAGATTAACCTGCATACCAATGTTGGTTTCTAGTGTAGACTTTGGTGAATCCCAGCTTTGTGGTACATACGACATTGCAGCCAAATGAATAACACGTGTTGGTTTAATCCACTCAAACAAATGTCGAACTGAATGAGCATCCATCAGATCACATTCATGCCACACGACAACATCGGTATTGGCTGTGTAGTTAGGTAAAAAACGGACAAGACTTTTTGGAACTGTCTTTCGGCTTCTGTACCTGTAAGTACAGTGAATCTCACAAGGACCCGCCGCACCAGAACACAAGTAATCAATTACATAAGGACCAACAAATCCGGTAGCCCCGGTAATTAGGTAAACGTCCATACTTAGCCTTCCTCTGGTTCTTGGATAACAAGCTCAGCCACACATCTGTATGAACAGTAAGCATTATCCCACTTACATTCTTTAACTCGAACTTGGATATTGTCAGCTTCCCCATTGCGGAGCATCGGTGCTATAATATCAGCCATGCGACTGCCCACGGAGTTAGGCACCCACCCAAACTCTTTCCCTTCAAACAGCAAACGGATAGCGTTTGGATCAGCATCGTTCTCCGGTTCTGGGCGCATCGAAAGGTATGCCTGCTCTCCTCGGTCGAGGATTTCTGCTATACTCGCTCCAACGGGCACCGCATCAACTGAATACTGAGTACCACGCACAATAAATGGTATGTGTTCACTCATGTGTCACACCTCACTTCTTCCCAACACCCCAGACTCCGTATTTATCCTGTTAATTTGCATCTGCAAATAATCTTCGTTTAGCTCTATACTAATTGATTTCCGACCGAACTTCTGTGCTACCATTGCGGT
>QMZE01000332.1 GCA_003663025.1 Archaeoglobales archaeon | reverse complement strand
ACTTGGTGGGATGGAAGAGGATGGATATGAAAAGCCAGTTATACTTTGCTGATAAGAGTTGCTCCCTGAATAAGTTGTCTTGGAAGGAGAACTTATTTTGTATCTCCAATAAGACCAAGGATCATCATTAAAGACAATAGGGAAGTCTGAAGAAACTTTCCTTGTAGCCTTTTTGATCTCTTCTTTAAGTATCTCTTTAAGTAACTCATAATGTTCTTTTGAGATATAGAAGTCAATTGGTTTCTCAATTCTTCTTCCTCTGAACATTCGAGGAGTAAATTTCCTAGATAGAAGAGCAGGATTCCTAGAACATATTTGACACTCTTCACTATCTCCTGGCTTACCATTCACAGAGTAAGCACAGTTACGACACATCTTCACTTTCTCCCTCTTTGATCTTTATCTTCTTCTTTCTCTCTTTCTTAATTGGTCTTCCTTCATTGTCATATTCATCTAGATTAATAACCTCTCCATCCCACTCAAAGACTTTAGGTATGTATTTCTTCTTCTTCAACCTCTTTATAAGTTTCCTCTTAGCTTCCATCTTCCTACTCAACTTTACTGCAAAGTCTCTCATGTCTTTATCTTCAATTGGAGGTTCAATTACAGTTCCATCTTTGAGAACTTTGGTCTTACAGTTAGGACACTTCCAATACTTCCTGTTGAAAGAGCCCTTTCTTTTCATCTTACATCCACAGGCTGGACATTTCATTTGCTTAGGTTTCTTCCTTCTAGAGAGCATATTCTTCACCTCTTCTTCTTACGAGTCTTTTTCCTCTTACCTTTTCTTCTTCTTAATTCTCTTTCTAAGTCTGCAGTACTTAATTCTCTTAAGACATCTCTAGCAACATCCTTCCTTCTCTTCTTCCAACTTCTCCAATACTCTCTTGATTCTTTTAAAGTTCTCCAATTAATATAAGTTCTAATTAAAGCAAAGGCAAAGTTCAAACTTGCAACTATTAGTGTACAAGTGATTATTGTTTCGTACATCTTTTCACTTTTCCGATTAGCATTCCTCTCTCAGAATCCCACTCTACTTCTACTTCTTGTGGTGGAATTGAATAATATCTCAAGAAAGCCCCACAAAAGATTACATTCTTAACCTTTGAATTATCAGAACATAGCTTGAAGTTGAAGGGATCATTAGTAGGTCTAAAGGCAATTAAATTTCTCTTTGGGTCGAAGAGAATCTCAACATAATCTTCTGTAAAGTGTTCCAAGAACTTGAGAGGAAGTCTTATCCTTCTCTGCTTTATCTTTAGGACTGGGCGTGAAAGCTTAGGAACTATTTTGACGAAAGATCTCTCTCCTTCCATTTGACTCTCCTCCCAAACTCTCTAACTATTTTGTCCAGATCATATTTAGGTTCACCTACACCTGTGATTCTTCTCAGTTCTTGTAAGGAAAGTCCTCCTGCTTTAGTATCTGTCTTTATACCAATGTTATAGGTAATTCTTGGATCATCAATAATCTCTATTCCTTCTTTATCATAATAGAACCTTACAATTGGAGCACCTATTTTAGTTATAGGAAGACTCTTCTTCTCTGCATATCCTAAGTTCTTGACAAAACAACCAGTAGTTAGCCAATGCTGTTCATGGCAAGTAAGGTAGAATTTATCATTAAGTTTTCTGACTGCATAGTAAGTCTTATGATCTTTGAAGATCTGGTGAATATGTGCATGGGCAATTAGAGAAGCTCTCAAGTTCTCAAAGATTTTCTTTAACTGTGTCTCTTTTCTAATTACTGCTGAAGTAGCTCCATGAATAGCATAGACGGGATAATTCTGTACAAAGTTCTTGTACTTTATTCTTATTACGAATAATTGTCCTCTTTCTGGTCCAGGCATTAGAGGATTAATTCCTAACTTAGCAGCAATAATCTCAGTCAGGGACTCTGTACCTTTAGTAGCTCTCCAGAATCTTTCTTCATGATTTCCTTCTAAGAAAACTATTATTCTATTTTTAATTGGTCTAAGAAGTCTAACTATCTCCATTAATTGAATAGAGGCTAGTTGTTTCTCTGAAGCTCCATATCTTGAGAGAGAACCCATTTCTACATAGTCACCCATTAGAACTACTTTGACTGTTGGATTTTCTTTTATCCACTTTACATATTCTAAGTATTGTTTCTCAGAGAAATGACCAGAACCTACATGAAAGTCTCCCATGAAAACTACTTCACCATAAGGACAACCTTTCTTTGGCTTAAGTTCAACTATAGGAATCTCTGCTTCCATTGCATCTAAGGTTATACCAGGAAAGATCTCCATTTTATTTCTCCTTCCTTTTCTTTAAAAGAGGTATATTTCCATTTTCCATCATTTTCTTCTCCTCATAAGGAGCCATTATCTTTCTATAGAACTCTAGTTTAGCACTCTCAAGAACTTTAAGAGCATTACTCATTACTTCATAATTAGAATTAGCATAAACATCTACTAGGATCTTGTAAAGAACATAACAAACTATTCCATTGTTTTTCTTTCCTTTATTAGTCATATCAACCAAAACTGTATTGAGACCGTCTAACCACTTT
>QMZE01000331.1 GCA_003663025.1 Archaeoglobales archaeon | reverse complement strand
GGTGAACCAATAAAGGACACAGCAAGGGTTCTCAGTAGATACGTCCATGCTGTTATGATGAGAGTTAGGAGACATGAGACTATATTGGAGTTTGCAAAATATTCAACAGTTCCAGTGATAAACGGTTTGAGTGATCTTGAGCATCCATGCCAGGTTGTTGCTGATCTGATGACAATTAGGGAATACAAAGGTGATTTAAGACACGTAAGGTTGGCTTGGATTGGTGATGGAAACAACGTCTGCAATTCACTTATACTATCTTCAGCTTTGACTGGGATGGAGATTGTCGTATGCACACCAAAGGGTTACGAACCAAGGAAGGAGATTGTTGAGAAGGCTCTTGAGATGGGTGCAAAGCTTGAGTTTGAGAGTGATCCAATTAGGGCTGTTGAGGGTTCGGATGTTATATATACGGATGTCTGGGTTTCAATGGGACAGGAGAGGGAGAGGAAGAAGAGACTAAAGGCTTTTACAGGTTATCAGGTTTCCCAGGAGGTTGTTGAATCCGCAAAGACAAACGTTGTAGTTATGCACTGCCTACCAGCTCACAGGGGAGAGGAGATATCTGAGGAGGTTTTGGAGGGGGAGCATTCGATAGTGTTTGATCAGGCTGAAAACAGGTTGCACGCACAGAAGGCTATACTGTTGAAGTTGATTGGAGAATAAATTAAGCAGATTTCTTTATCAAAACGATTTCAATCGTTGAGACGTTAACCTTCCTTCCCTGCTCTGAGTCTATTTCATCTGTATCTATCTTTATGCTCTCAACATCGACGTTTGGTAGAAACCTCTTCCTAACAATCTCCGCAACGTCAACAGCCCTACCTATCGCCCTACCTCTAGCCTTCAAAACAACCTTCTCAGCACCCTCATTGAACTGTGTCAACGTTGCCAAAACGTAGTTCATCACTGGCTTCTGTCCCACGTAAACGACACCCTCGGTCATGTTACTGGTGATGACAATTTGTTATTTAAAGGTTGTGAAGGTGTTTGAGGTTGCTAAGCCATGTTCTGGATGTGTCAACTCAAGCTAAGATAGACATTAATTATTTATATCTAAATCTCTTATAATAAAGATTTTTGATTGATTGTTGGCAATTCTTTATAGCTACTATTATATAAAAATTAACCAATTTTATCTTAAGTGGACACAAATTTAGAAAGATTTAAATATTCTATATTACCATCCCCAAGAGAGGTGGTAGGATGAGGAAGATTCTACTTCTTATCTTCCTTGTTCTACCACTTGCAAACGCACAACAGTGGGCTATTACCTATGGAGGTAGTGATTGGGATGAAGCTTTGTTGATACAAGAGACTGACGATGGAGGATACATAGTTGCAGGTTCCACAGAATCGTTTGGAGCAGGTGGAGATTTCTGGGTTTTGAAGTTGAATGAAAATGGTAACGTTGAATGGCAGAAGACTTACGGTGGAAGTGATTATGATAGGGCTGAATCTATTCAACAGACTGACGATGGAGGATACATAGTTGCAGGTTCCACATATTCGTTTGGAGCAGGCTGGAGTGATTTCTGGGTTTTAAAGTTGGATGAGGATGGTAACGTTGAATGGCAGAAGACTTACGGTGGAAGTGGTTGGGATGAGGCATATTCGATCCAGCAAACATCTGACGGAGGATACATAGTTGCAGGTGTCACAGATTCTTTTGGAGCAGGTGGAGATTTCTGGATTTTGAAGTTGAATGAAAGTGGTTACATTGAATGGCAGAAGACTTACGGTGGAAGTGATTATGATTATGCATGGTATATTCAACAGACTAACGATGGAGGATACATAGTTGCAGGTTACACAAAATCGTTTGGAGCAGGTTATTATGATTTCTGGGTTTTGAAGTTGAATGAAAGTGGTTACATTGAATGGCAGAAGACTTACGGTGGAAGTTCTGATGATTTTGCTAAATCTATTCAACAGACTGACGATGGAGGATACATAGTTGCAGGTTTCACAGGGTCGTTTGGAGCAGGTGGGGGTGATTTCTGGATATTAAAGTTGAATGAAAGTGGTAACGTTGAATGGCAGAAGACTTATGGTGGAAGTGATTATGATAGGGCTGAATCTATTCAACAAACATCTGATGGAGGATACATAGTTGCAGGTTCCACTCATTCGTTTGGAGCAGGTTTGGATGATTTCTGGGTTTTGAAGTTGAATGAAAATGGTAACGTTGAATGGCAGAAGACTTACGGTGGAAGTGATTATGATAGGGCTGAATCTATTCGACAGACTGACGATGGAGGATACATAGTTGCAGGTTTCACAGGGTCGTTTGGAGCAGGTGGGGGTGATTTCTGGATATTAAAGCTCGATGAAAAAGGTGAAATACCAAACTGTCCTTATGGAAACGATACATACGCAGAGGTAAATGAAACGCAAGTCTCTCCAATTAATACGAGTGCAACAGTAAGAGATACAAATGTCGATCCACAGGAGACATACGTCGATCCAATTGATACGGACTGTGAGATAAGACAGGTTTGTCCTCTACCACCACCAAAAGCTGAGAAGGTTCCAGCCCTCTCC
>QMZE01000330.1 GCA_003663025.1 Archaeoglobales archaeon | reverse complement strand
CTCCAATATTTCCTATCCTATAAACTACATTCCTACTCATGGTCGATCACTAAATATTACATTTATGTAAATATAAGCTTTTTGCTAAAGTATAGCATGTATGACTTATACTTAGTGATGGGATATATTTATATATTACAAATATGAAAATTTACACATGAGCAGAAGAAGAATATCAACAGTAGTAAACGAAGACCTATACTTGGAATTCGTTATTGCAGCAACGAGAAAGTTTCGAGGAAAACGTGGATGTATTGCGAGGGCAATTGAAGAGGCACTAAGGTCTTGGGTAGAGGAGAATAGAGGATCGTAAGTGTTGTGCAGAAGTCTAATATATACATATAATAAATAATGTATT
Source organism: Archaeoglobales archaeon (assembly GCA_003663025.1). Taxonomy (GTDB): domain Archaea; phylum Halobacteriota; class Archaeoglobi; order Archaeoglobales; family Archaeoglobaceae; genus Archaeoglobus_B. Next base: position 2,190 of record QMZE01000330.1, on the reverse strand, counting down.
TTTTGCATGGTTGTAAAATTCCCATATATACATATAATATAGTATATAGAATGTGTCATATGCAAATGTCTCATATATACATATAATATAATAATAGATATTTGTACACATCATACATACATGCACAGATGTAAATGTTTATATATTACATATATGTAAATATAGTGGTAGAGGTGGGTGGTATATGGTAATAGCGGAAAGAGAGATCGAAGAATGGCTCTCTGAGTTTGAGTTTTCAGATCTGAACGATTTTTTAAGTGAGCTAAAAAACACGATATCTGTAATAAGAAGAAGAATTCCTGGATGGAGTGATGGAGTTTATATTTCGAGTGGAAAGTCATCAAAGCTTGTACTTTATCCAGTCAAAGTATCGAAGTTTAGAAGTATGGAATATTATAGAAAGCTCTCTTGGGCACCCATAAAGGTGGATTTAGAAGTACGAGACCCCATCTTTAATCTTCTTGTAGATAATATAATCCTGAAAACGAGTATAGGAACCATCATGGAGAAAAAAATTACAGGGGAATATGAAGTATACTACACAATACCCGTTCGAAGATTATCAGACTTTCTCGCAAGAATTTCGACAGAGAGCTTCCGATTTACATACAAAGAAGATATCGATGCAATTCGTACAATTGGAAGAATTTTAAAAGAGAGAGAAGAATAGATCTTTAAGCTACTAAAAAACCACATCTATTTTTTCCTTTTTCTACCCTTCTCCTTCCTCAATCACTTCCTCTATATTGTACTTTGATATTAATTCCTCTAGGAGTAGTTCTAGTACCTTCGGATCCTCAATAGGCATATCGATAGCACTAGTTATTGCTTTAACTAGATACTCTTTGAGACAGGTTAAATGTGCCCTTGTATCGATCCAATCTATATTCCTATCATCCCAGTCTAACTGAGAACCGCAGAAGATGCAAAATATTGGGGGAACACGTTTAGGCTTTCTAGCTCCTAATCGTTTATACTCACGTCTAAGACCTTCTAATGTCTTCTTATCCCTGTAGGCACTACCTATCTTGACTGCCTCTATTAACCTGTAGTCTGGTATGTTTTCATTAAACATTTCCCATAGGATCCTATATCCAAGTACTCTCTTTAACGATTTCCTAAGTAGGTCTTTTACAGGCTCTAAATCCCTAACTATATCCTCTACCTCTATCATCATGTAGTCTGGGTATACCTTCCTGATTGTGTTGAATATCTCCATCACTTCCTCTTCAATATTCTTCAATTCACCTTCGAGAAACCCTGTGATCGTAAATTGTTCAGACTGAACAACTTTTCCTTCCTCTTTTTCTATGCATAGGAGGAATAGTTTTCTAAAATTATTCCACACATTTTCCTTCCTCTCCACATACTCATAGAAGTAAAGACACTTCCTCAGTACATTAGGTGTGAACTCGTCCCTGTACTCACTAGCCAGTTGTTTATAAACTTCTGTACACATTCTAAGTCTACTCCTCCACTCGAACTGATTATAAAGTCTATGAAGCTCCTCCCCGATACGATAATAAGTCTCATATTTTGCCTCGAAGTAGTACTTGAGGAAACTATGCACCCTATTGACAGTCTCTGTAACAAATCTCTCCCTCTCAAGGTATTCTCTTGCCTTTTCTCCATCAACTTTATATTCACCTTCCTCATACTCACTCATGGGGGTCTCCATGTACTCCCCTGAAGAGGAATATAAAAGATTTTCTGATGAGGGGGAGTGAAACCACAGAAAAGATGATTTTCTACTTGTCTAGCCTAGGGGAAATAGGGTAAAAAATGACAATTCCATTAACTACTTTAACAATCATCCTTCATTATCTTTCTGAAACAGTCCCAGCATATTTGAAGGGGAAAGGCACTTAATGTTGTATCCCCAAGGTGAAAAACCACATAGATGACTCTATCATAGGGTATCTCCTTCCTACATCTAGCACATCTTATTTCACGCATCAGTACATCACCACTCTGTCGAAATAGATACGAGATTGCGGTATAGGTATTCCTCTCCCAGCACCCGCAGTATTTCATCCAGTGTTGATGTGGTAGTGAATGAAACGATGTACTCATCACCTGAGTACTTCTCTATCCTGTATATCACAGGCTGGTGGAACCTCTTCCTTATGGTAGTTACTGTCTCCTGCAGATCATTCCTACTGACTCTTAGCTTCACCCACCACATACCCT
>QMZE01000329.1 GCA_003663025.1 Archaeoglobales archaeon | reverse complement strand
ATGTAAAGGTAGCCGCTCGTCCATTCGATGCTACTCACATCTATGTCGCCGTCCAACATTCCCGCAGGTATGAAGTGGTTGAAGACCTTGACCAAGGCTCCGCCTCTAAACCTCTTATTCAAGACATCTTCGACGGTTACCTCAGCTCCAGCGGCCATGGGCTTCCACTCAAATTTTCCTTGAGCCTCATTGTAGGTTGGAACCTCTCCATCGGCAGGGGAGTCTATAGCATCCAAGTCTGAGGGCTTAACCGTTTCCAATATGGCTTTAATCCACTCGAATTTTCCTTGGGCTTCATTATAGGTTGGGACTTCCTTATCGGCAGGGGAGTCTATTGCATCTAGGTCTGAAGGTAATACTTTCTCCAATATGGCTTTAATCCACTCAAATTTTCCTTGAGCCTCGTTATAGGTTGGAACCTCCTTGTTTGCGGGAGAGTCTATTGCGTCTAGGTCTGAGGGTTTGACTTTTCCGACCAGAGCCTCCTCGACCTTGGATTTCAGATACTCTAGGTCGTCTGAGATGATGTTCCACTCCTCGCTAGGTATTACGTCGTGGGGCTTATGCTTGGGCAAGGGCTTATAGCTACTCATCTCTCATCCAAGGGATATGCCCACCCATTAATTAAGGATTCTCAAGTGCATCCGCATAAGACGCTATAAGTTGGCGTCGTCGGGGAAACTGTGGTTAGGGTCGCCAACTCAACCGTTGCTGGATAAGACTCTATCGTGGGGGTCTTGGTGGTGATGGATATCGAGTGCGGTCTTATGCGACTATATATTGGATATGCTTTGACGCAATCTAGGACATCGAATGGCCAACCCAAATACACGATCTGATACTTGGTGAAGAAGGCCAAGCCCTTGAACTCTCCATCCCTATAAACGGGTATGAGCTTGATAGGAGTATAGGGGTCGTCCTCTATTATCCAAGATGAGCCGAAGACGGGGCTTAAGTCCACTACATAGAAGTTCTCCACGTATAGGTCTTCATCCAAGATCAGTAATCCGAATAAGTTTACCCTATCCGTGTCATAGTATCTCAACATCACGTAAAGCCTGTCCTCGGCCACGACGGAACCCATTGGAGCGAAAGCCACCTTATACCAATCTACGTAAACTCCCTTTATGAAGTTGAAATCGTATCCGATCTTCAATATCTTCGGCGGGATATCGTATATCACATAGAGGTTACCTTTCCAATCCTCTATTAGCACGGGATACTTCGTCCAAGATGGAAAATCCCAAATCTCCACAGATCCGCCGTCTGAGGATATGGACGCCAAACCATCCTTAACATTATGATGACCTGATGAGAACGTGTAGGTTGCATATACCTTCCCATTCGAGGCCAAGATTCCATTCTTGAATTGCATATAGTCTCCAACCTCGTTCACATACCCGTAGTAGGTGGCCGTGCTTGGAGGGGTTAGGTGGAAAGCCGACCCAAGCCTTCCACCTGCCCGTGTTTGAGTGATCAAGTATGAGCCATTGAAAACGTATAGCTTGGCGTAGTCTGGGTAGCATCCCTCCAAGTAGGGGGGCAAATGTTCGTAATGCATCATGTAGGCGTCTCCGATTTGGTTGAAGTTCTTGTCGAAGGTGGCGACTATTGGGCAAAGAAACACCAAGTCATCGGACTTCCTAACCCCTACCAATAAATCATAGATCCTATCGGACTCCACGACCAGATCTTGATGAGTCGTCCCATAATAGGAGTCGTAGTCTATGTAGTATGCCTTTCCGAGGATCGGCGTTAAATAATCGGATAACTTGAGTATGGAGACCTTCTCATTGTGTAGAGTATCATCCGTGATGCATCTTTCAGGATGGGATACGTAGATCTCGGTCTCCCCGCTTGCATAATCCACATAGTAGTATGCGTTGTTATAGTGTTTCATCTCGTTGGTGTGGCCAGCGAGAACCACTCTTGGGGCGATCATCACGCCGAATTCGATTGACGACTCAGCTAAGCATCCGTCCAACCCCTTATGAGAGTAGATTTGCCTAGATAGCGATCCATAGGGTGGAATAGCTATCTTGGTCTCACAATACTTTTTGATAACATCTACCATAGAGTTGTGGTCGTCGGGCTTGATGATATCCCCCATCTTGACTATTCTGATCAGGTCTATCTCTCCGCTCCACTCGTCTATCGGAAATGTTAATCCCGTTTGTTCTTGCAAGTATTTATAGGCGTCTAAGGCTTTAAGGATCGCCTCTCTCACCGAGTTATGGTCTTCGGGCATAACCGTGTCTCCCCCAACCCTGTCTGGAATGCTCTCTATGGCTTGGGATAGCTCGTTCAACTTCCCCAAGTCTAAGCCGTAGGCTACGTAGGCTTCCTCCAAGTTACTCTCAACTTCTTTCAGGGCTTGCTTGAGAGTAGATGGCTCTAAGGGTCTTATCGTATCTGTCGCCTTAACATAGTATAGGTCTTTACATCCCATGGCCACCACCTACCAGAATTGGATGAAGTTTCCCAAGATCCAACATCCATCCGAGGGAGAGAACCTTAAGCCCAAGAAATAGTTTCTAAGCCTTTGCCCAGCAT
>QMZE01000328.1 GCA_003663025.1 Archaeoglobales archaeon | reverse complement strand
TATAGATGTTCCAAGGAGGTGATTGAGAGCGTTCGACCTTATGGAGAGATGATCAAGACCGATGAAATTAGGTATACGATCTTAAGAGATATTTTTCAAGGATTAATATGGCTGTATTCGTGAGTCTTGATAATCTCTCCATTCACCTGAATAATATGAGTGATTCCTCAGACCCGAAGCCACTGAGTTAGGATTGTAAGCCTCTCAGGTTTTTGGTGACTCATTAAGGGAGAATAAACTTAATAAAAAGTAATTTAAGCGTAAGGCTGTGTTAAGAGCCAGGCTAATCGATTACGAGAAAATAATTATTGAGGAGTATGAAAAGCCGAAGATTTCAAGATCTGAGGTTTTGATTAAAACTAGTTTTTGCGGAATATGCGGATCAGATATCGCAGCTTACTTAGGCAAAAATCCATTCGTTCGCCCGCCGATTGTACTGGGCCATGAAGTCTCGGGAATAATTGAAGATATTGGAGAATCCGTTAGGGGCTTAAAAAAAGGAGATAGAGTGATAGTTGAACCCTTGAAGACTTGTGGAAAATGTTATAGTTGTAGAATTGGCAACTATAACCAGTGTGAAAGCCTAAAAATTATGGGATGTCAATTTGATGGCGCTTTCTGCGAAGCATTCGTAGCCCAAGCTGAGCGAGTATATCGAATACCAGATGGTCTTTCGCTCCAAGTGGCATCATTAATTGAACCACTCTCAGTTGCAGTGCATGCGATAAGGAGAGGGGGTGTAAAAGCTGATGATAATATAGTAATCATAGGTGATGGGCCCATAGGCATACTCACAGCAGCGGTCGCAAGGGAAGTTGATGCTAATGCGCTTGTTGTTGGCATATCTGACGAGAAGTTGAGGGTTGCTGAATTTTGTGGAGCAAAGCATGTAATTAATATCGCAACCGAGGAAAATGTGATTAAAAGGGTTAAGGAAATATTTCCAAAAGTAGACGCAACCTTTGAGTGCGTTGGGCATACAGCTGAGACCCTCGATTTAGCTCTAAAGCTGACAAGGATGGGTGGTAGAGTGGTAGTTTTAGGGCTCTTTGAAAGAGCGGTACCAGTCGAGGTAAGCCATATTCAAGGGAAAGAGCTGGAAGTTCTCGGCTCAAGGGTCTACGTCTCAAAAGATGTCAAGCAAGCGATAAAGCTTGCAGAAAAACTTTCAGATTGTCTTCAGAGATTAATTACGAAGACATTTTCATTGAAGGATGTGGAGCAAGCATTTAAATACATAATTGAGAACAGAGATAGGGTGTTAAAGGTTTTGATTAAGGTAGATTGACGAAGTAACTTCTCATAACTTTATCGCTCCCTTGGCAAGCCCCTCGACTATATGCTTCTGAAAGACCACGAAGAAGATTATAGCTGGCAAGCTTGTGAATACCGCGACGGCGCAAAGCGAATTCCATTCTATAACTACATCTCCAACGAAGTAAAATATTCCCACAGTCATAGGATATACATCTTTACTGAGGGTTAATATTATTGCGTATATGAATTCGTTCCAAGTCCATAAGAAGGTTATTATTCCAGCTGCAGCTATAGCCGGTGCGGAGACGGGAATAACTACCCTTAAAAGGGCTCCAAACTTGCTACACCCGTCTATGATCGCGGCATCTATGAGTTCCTGTGGAAATTCATCGAAGAATCCTTTTAATATCCAAGTAACCAGTGGAAATGACATATATACATTAACTATGATTAACGCGGCTAACGTGTTAAGGAGTCTGAGGTTGCTGAACATTATGAAGAATGGGATTAAGAGGGAGAGGGGTGGAATTATTCTGCTGCCGAGGAAGTTGAGAAGTAATATCCTGTGTCCCTTAAAAGGATACTTACTCAGTCCATACGCGGATGGGATTGATATCATAAGCACGATAGCTGTTGTCGATAGTGCTATGATAACGGAATTCCTCATATTGATTGGTATTGGGCTGTTAAGGACCCTGATAAGCGCATCTAAGCTAGGATTCCTTGGAAATATCGTTGGTGGCCAAATGTATATCTCAGCCGAGCTTTTAAAGGAGTTAAAGGTCATCAAGATGATCGGTGATATCATAAATGACACCATTATTAGGCAGAAAATATAAGGGGTCGCTTTGTTTTCAATCACTCTTATAATAAAGTCTTTAGCGCCCATCGCCCTATCACTCCTTCCTCAATATTAAGTAGATTAAGATTCCTGCAAAGAGGAAAATTAGGATAAACATCGTCACCCCTACGGCGCATCCAACGCCTAAATTCGTGTAGTTTACAAGGTAATCTATCAAGTAATATCCTAGTACATAGGTGGCTTTTGCCGGCCCTCCTCTGGTCATACTCCAAATGGCATCTATAGTTCTAAACGAGAACATGCCTGTTATGAGTATTCCCGATAATATGCTTTTCTTACATAGTGGGATAGTAATGTATCTAAAGGTGTCGATCATGGTTGCTCCATCAATTCTCGCTGCTTCATAAAGTTCAGGTGGTATCGATTTGATCGCAGCTAATACAAGCACGAACATAAATGGAATCTTTGTCCAGCTGTCAGCAAGGATACATGCAAGCATGGCTAAT
>QMZE01000327.1 GCA_003663025.1 Archaeoglobales archaeon | reverse complement strand
ATAACTTGACTGAAAAACCAGTTGAAGTAAAAGGGGATTCACAATTAGCAATTAGACAATTAAATGGCATCTATAGAGTGAAAGCACCTAGAATTATCCCGTTATATAAGAGAGTGGTAGAGCTAACTGAGAAATTTAACGAAATTCACTTTATCTGGATACCACGAGAATATAATGAAGAGGCGGACTCACTAAGTAGAAAATCATACTACAAATTCTGTAATGAGCATAAGGAGTTGGTGATTGAATATTACAGTAAGTACTTTATTACGGAAAAGCAGAAGAGGTATATATTATTCCTAGCTAGAAAGAAGGGAGTAAAAGTCGAGATCAACGAATTTATGAGTAAGAGAGAGGCATCAAAACTAATAAAAAAATTACTAGACTAATTATCTCTTTATACAAGCTAAGTATTCTAGGAGACCATGCTCTTTGAGACGTCTTAGTAGCTCAGGAGGATCATAAGCTGTCGAGACGATTATGGTATACCATAAGGTACGCTCACTTCCAAGACTTGTGGCTCTTTCTACCTCAGTTATCTGACGTGGATGAAAGAGTTTTTCAAGCTTTTCAAGTGCCTCAAATAGCTCCTCTTCTCTAACCTTAAATACCACAATCATACTTCTCACTCCTATTCCTCCTTTTTCTCCTCCTTTATCGGTACGAATTCGTAGATGCCTATCGCATCAAATGTACCACTCTCTGGTGCAGGGAAAGGTACTATCCTCACAAGCTCTGGATTTTCAACTAACACCTCTTCGAGTTTACCAGTACGTATACTTCGCAGATTTGCTTTCCCTAAGAACCTTACTACTACTTTATACTTCACCATACTTCCCACCCCCTTTTTGTTCGTATATATATCATGTTCTCTATACATTGTCTGTCTCGTATTCGCTTTGTGTTTTTCAAGTCCTTTCTATCTCGTATTTCATGCATGTTTTCCATTATCATGGTGCCTCGCATTTTTTCTCTATTTTCCATATTTCTTTCATCTCGTATCTGTACCTTGTTTTCCATATATTATACATCTCGTACAATTGTCCTGTTTTTCATGCTTTTAATGTCTCGTAATTCCATGATTGGGTATTTCTTCTTCCGAGTTCTCCTGCCATTAAATGGTAGACAAAGATATCCTCGTATGGAGCTTTTCTATTTTTCTTTTTCCTCTTTCTCTTCCTCCTCATGTTCAATTTCACCCCCTATACGTAATGGTCTATAAACTATAGAGCCTCTATCTACCGTTACTTTAAAGTAGGTTCCCGGTTTAATTTCTAGCCTCTCTATAACCTGATGTGGAATGACTACTATAATACTCTTTGAATCTTTTGGTTTCCAACATTTTACTATTGTCATACTCTCACCATATGTAACATGATATTCATGATAATGATGATTATCATATATATATACCTTTCGTTTAATGAAATACATATATATTTCATAAATACATGACAAATAGAAAAAAAGTATTAATAACTATCTTATTATATTATATCTCCTAGTTCTCTCTCTCCTTCTATTTAATTCCCATGCTATTGCTCTTAATTCATCGAGATCACTTGACCTAGCAATAACTCTATACTTTTCTATTTTAAGCACTCTACCACAAAAGGGGCATGTTCTGGTTTTGCGTCCTCTTATTGAGTGGTATGCATATACGATGAAGTTACCACAATCGCATTGTATTATACAGTAGATATTATTCCTCTTCATATCAATCCCTCCTTTTTTAATTCTAATACCTTCCTTAAACCTCTATCTGTCAAATACCAATGAGGTATTTTGACATAGCGATATTTCTGTCTCTCTTCATCGAGTAATTTAATCCTAGATTTTTCAAATTTGACGAAACCAAGACCATGTAGTTCTGAAAGTCTTGCACTAACTTCATTTCCGGATATCTTTATTCCTTTTTTATGTAGTAGATATGATATTTTTCTCTTTGGTAGTGGAGTTTTACCCTTATTTCCATAGAAATAGAGGATAGAGAGAATGACTATGTGTGTTCTGCTTAGTTTTTTAATCTTATGTGCATAGTGAGCGCCATATCCCTTTGGTTGTCTTATTATTTCATGTGATAAGGTTATCCATCGTCCACAGTATGGGCATCTAATCTGTATGACCACTACTTTCACACCCCATCGAATGGTATTAGTTTATACTCTCTTCCTCTCTTTATGAAGAACATAGGAATTACATGATATGTACCCATTAGCGCTCCTAGATCCCTATAATCGCTTTTGAGTATATCTAATGGTATATCAGCACCTCTCTTTACCTGTATTAACCATATCTCTTTTCTATCTGAAAAGATAGCTATTACATCTATAAGACCATGACTTCCAGCACTTCTAATGACTACATCAGCACCTAGATTCCTCAATCTTTCCATACAGAGATATTCGGCTCTAACTCCTTTCCTATATGCCTTCATGTTCTTCTCTCCCCTCCTTTAGTATAGATTCCATAAACTCTCTTTCCTCAGGACTTAGTGATGCTAGGAATGATCTTACTTTTGCCTTCAGTTTTTTCGATTTTTCAGCTATCCTATAGTCATCTAGCTT
>QMZE01000326.1 GCA_003663025.1 Archaeoglobales archaeon | reverse complement strand
AGTTCTGTGCAGAAAGAGTTATACTTAATCTCAACAGTTATTCAGCTTAACAGTGGCATATAAACTGTAAAATTAGCATATTCCATAACCTTAAGTTTAAAACGTTATGCACTTGACTATAAATGGGAGTTAGTTTTACATCCTTTTCAATGTAAGGCTTTACCATTTAAATATTGAAATGGGTGTCGTTCTTTAAGAATATTCCTTAAATAAGCGAAAGTCTCTTGCTCCTCATTATATCTTTTTCTCAGGTAATATCTAAGCTCCGCAATTATTTTTCTATTCTAACCATCTACCTATACTTGTCATTACTTCTCCATATTTGGGTAACTAATCTTAAAATCCAGGGAATATTACATGGTATTTTGGTAGTTTCTGCATTTATTTTTAATTGCAAATGCTTAAAAAATTTGACAAAAGAGATAAAGTTGACTTTCAACTTTACTCATGGGTTCACACGACGATGGTCATGTTGAGAGAGTTGTTAAGTTGGCCGTTTACATAGCTGAGAGGGAAGGAGCGGATGTTGAGGTTGTAAGGACTTCAGCTGAGCTTCACGATATTGCAAGAGATAAGCCAAATCATGCAATTGAATCTGCAAGGATTGCAGGTGAGATATTGAGAAGGAAAGGCTACGATGAAGATTTCATAAGTAAGGTTGTTCACTGTATAGAATCTCACTCCTTCTCATCGAATGTCAAACCAAAGACTTTAGAAGCGAAGGTTTTGAGTGATGCGGATAAGTTAGATGCAATTGGAGCTATTGGAGTTGCGAGGGTTTTCATGTTCAGTGGTGAGAGGGGAAGGAGTATTGAAGATACCCTTAAACACTTTGAAGAGAAGCTCCTAAAACTTAAGGATATGCTATATACAAAGACTGCAAGGGAGATTGCAAGGAATAGGCATGAATTCCTAAAGATGTTTTATGATAGGTTGAGGAAGGAGCTTGAGTTTTATGAACAGGATTGTTAGGTTCAGTTTAAGTCTGCTACCACTGATGATAACCTCTGGCATGTTCTACTCAGTCTTACCGATATACATATCGAGGGAGTTGAATGCAAGTGAGACTGCTGTTGGATCACTATTTACGGTTGGTGCACTGACTGGAGCCTTAATTTCGATATGTGTAGGTAGGATATCCGATAGGTTTGGAAGGAAGAGGACGATAGTAATTTCAAAGGTTTGCTTTGGACTTGTTGTGTTGCTGTATTCGATAATCACAGATTACATTTTTGCCTATCCAATTCATATCCTTGAAGGGTTTGCATGGGCCATGGTTGGTGTAAGTGCTCCTGCCTACATATCTGAGGTTGGTGAGAGGAAGGGGGAGAGCTTGGGAATTTACAATACAGTCGTTCACGTTGGTTGGGTTGTTGGTCCAATATTTGGTGGTTTCCTTGCAGAGATCTTTGGATTTAGAGTCATGCTTAGGTTGGCTTTCGTTCTAATAATTTTAGGGCTTTTCGCAGTTTTAAAATTTGAGGAATAATTTTTGCTCCGTTGAATTGATAAGTATTGAATTTAAATTTTTAAACATACTCGTCAAACATCGTTTATTTCCCGAACGACATGCCTATCAACAGAACAAATAATTTTTAAAAAATTAGGAAGGTTCTATATCGAAATCCTCAAGAACCAATTTTGCCCTTCCAAGTGCGGTAGCATACCTTGTTAGAACTTCACATGCTATGTTGAGTATTGATCTTACAATCCCATCTACCCCCTCAGCATCCTTTGAAATCTTTACGGATAGACATTGAAGTGCTGGTGAATAGGTGGCACAGTTGACACCCTTTATCTTACCAACCCTCTTTGCTATAACCTCCCCAGCAATTCCCCAATCAAAGTCCTTCTCTCTTCCCACTCTGTTTTCATAAAGCCTCAATTCAACCGTGTCCCCATACTCAAGCAGAGAATATCTGTATAGCTCACCTAACTCTAGCTCTATCATATTACCACCGACCCTTTACTGTCACAACTGAATTTAAACTTTAACATTTAAATCTCCATAGGTGTCCAGACAAAACCCCACCAAAATCGCACCTACCATATCTTAGGGCATTCAAAATTTCTTTTTCATTTAGATCCTTCAAATTCAACAAAACGTAACCACTTCCAACCAAATCCTTATGATGTGCATCGCTTCCAGCCGTCAATCCCTTCTTGTATCTCTTTCTAAAGAAGTTTGAAAGTGAATTGAATAGAGGTAAACTCCTGGCATTGAAAACCTCTATGCAATCAACAACCTTGAAGAACTTCAACCTAATCGCACCGTGTCTGTAAAATTGAAATGGATGTGCTAGGGAAGTTATGCCACCTAAATATCTGATGAGGTTGACAGCCTCAATTAAATCGATGCCTTTGTCTATTTCTCTGTCTATTCCGTAAGCTAATAGGTGACCTTGAGCTGTGGAGATCTCAACACCTCTTATGACAATTATGGGTAAATGTTCTTCTTGAACTATTTCTATGGCTTCAAGAGAGCCGTTTAGGGTGTTGTGATCCGTAATTGATATTGCGTTGAGTCCCTTTAATACTGCAGACTTCAGAATTTCTCTAACACTACT
>QMZE01000325.1 GCA_003663025.1 Archaeoglobales archaeon | reverse complement strand
TAGTAAAAAAGTAAAAGAGGGAAGCGGTTATTTTTTAATTTTAACGCTTTTGAGCGAACTTTCCCCAATTTTATACATTAGTAAAAAAGTAAAAGAGGAGAGCGGTTATTTTTTCGTTTAGAGAGCGGAGAGAGGCTTAACCGAAAGAAAAACCGCTCTCCATCCGATTTTTCGCTTTCTTCACCCTCTCCACCGCAAACTTGTATAATTCAGTGTCAATCTCAAAACCTGTGAAGTTTCTGCCTGTAAGCACACACGCTTCGGCTGTCGTTCCCGTTCCCATGAAGCAATCCAAGACCTCACCGTGAACAGGACTCAATACTTCAACGAGTTTCTGAACAAGTCCAAGCGGTTTAGGCGTCACTCCCATTTTAAGAGAGGGTGCTGTGCGGTAGTCATAGCCGTAATTGCGACATATACCACGAGGTCTCTTCGTGTTATAGACATCTGGCATCATAATTTCATCGTTGAAATAGTAATCCTCTGATAAAACATAGTGCAAGGCACTCTCGTGAGCAGGCAGAAACCGCTTCTTTATCTTTAAGCCAGCAGGATACACCACGATAATCTCTGATATGAGCGTAAAGCGGTATTTCTTGAACAGGTTGTGCCATGTGAATTTATCTCTCAATCCGCAGAATATAACGACATTACCTGAAGGTTTAAGCACTCGCTTGAAATTCCTTACAAACATCTCTTTCGTGGCATTCGTCAGAGGTTTGAACCTCAAATCCTTTGTCGTCACATCGTATGGTGGGTCTGTGAGTATGAGGTCTTGCGATTTATCTTTTATCGTTTTCAGGAGAATGCGTGCATCGCCACGATATAACCGCACTTCACTCATTTCTCTCTCACGCTCCCTCGCTCTCGCTCTCACTCTCGCTCTCACTCTCACTCATAGTGCGGTATAGTGCGAAAATCTCCTCTTCCAGTTGGATGCTCTTTGCCGTTGTTCTCTCTCTTGAAATTCTGTTGCCATCTCCGTCATACTTTGTTGCGAAAAGCACATTCCACTTCTCTGCTCTCTCACGACCACACACTCTCAGATAATTGAACAGTTCACGACGGTAGTCAGAACCCAGAATCAACTGAATGACGACCTTATCCGTTGGAGATGGCTTCACATCCGCACACCACAGGTATATGTGAAATCCTTTTGCCGTCTCCTTCACTCTCACACGCACAAACTCAAACGGTGTGAATACTGAAACGAAGAACATGCGTTCCGCTATCTCTTCCGCACTCACATCCTTTTTATCAATATCCACAAGAATGTCAGCGTCTGTTATCATTCGCTCTCACCTCTCCGTGATATGAGCATGCGTTTTGTTTCTTCCACCTCCTCTCCAAGCGTCCACTCTATGATTTCATCCAGAACGCTCTCAATTCTATCATCCATGCACCTTGAAATCACGCTTTCAACATAGGTGTCTCTGAACTTCCGTTCACCGAGCCTATAACTCCGCTCATATATAAAAGTGGTTATCTCTATTGAAGAGTGTGTTTCAAGTTCATTACTCAGATACTCTCTGACTTTCGCATCGGTTACGGGTGGCGTCATTCCCGCATATATCTCTGAGACATCTTTAGTCTCACGCCCCACTATCTCACAACCCACGACATTACAACGCACATCCGCTTCCGCTGGCACTGGCAGTCCATATTCCTCCAAACAGTCATCCATTATTGTGCATACCGCACTTCTCACCACCTCTTCAATTTCAGCGAGCCACACGCACTCGTCTTCCTCATAGCGAGTGGGAAGCAGGGTTTTGAAAGTGCCTTCCACAAGCATTTCAATGTCAATGTCAGAACCTGTTTTTCTGGCGGAATACTGGATTGACTTGTGTATTTCAAATTTCACTTTTCGGTATTTGCGGATGATTACTGGCGGAACGATAGCAAACTCCTCAATCTCTCGCTCAATTTCCGAGAGGAGTTTTTCTTTCCGCTCTCGCTCCAAAAGCACTCGTCTAATCTCTGCTTTCACAGATGAGAGCCGAGATGAGTAATATGAGAGCAGTTTTCTCTGCCTCTCCAGTTGTTCTTCCAACTCTTCAAGTGGTGGATATTCACGCTCCCGCTCTCTCAACCTCTCAATCCTCCATTTGATTTCTTCCAGTTTTCTCCTTTGTTCTTTAATCTCACGCCTATACTCTCTCACTTTTCTCAGTTTGTTCTTACTGACTGCAATTCTCCTGTAATAGTAGAACCACCTTGAAAACGCAGCAACTCTCCTTGAAGCAAGCACCAATTCGCTTCTAATCTCTCTCTCACGCTCCGCTTTCTCTCTTATAATCTCACGCTCTCTCTCTCGCTCTCTCATAATCTCGCTCATACGCACATACTCCTCTCTGATTTTGCGAGCATAGTATGACACACGCTCCTCCTGCCCTGCTGCTTCTGCTTCTCTCTGCCATCTCGTAAATGCACCAATTCTCGTTCTGCATCTTGTAATTCTGCGTTCCTTTGCTTCAAGTGCTTTGACTTCTTCTCTTATCTCTTCACGCAGGCGTGCCAGTTCCGTTCTCAATTCTTCCGCTCTCTCCCTTTCATCTTCCATCCGTTTGCGG
>QMZE01000324.1 GCA_003663025.1 Archaeoglobales archaeon | reverse complement strand
TATAAGCTGACGTGATAGAACGGAGCAAGATCTTGGGGAGGAGAATAGCTAGCATTTACGTACTGAATCCTCTAGAGCCCCGGGCTACCTAAAGGAGAACCTTAGTGCTCCATTCATAATAGCATTTCAAGTCATGCTAATAACCTGTGGTATTATGATGGCGCAGGGAAGCAAGGAAATAGCAAATGAATTAGCCATATATGCATTTTACTCTCTAGTAGCAGGAGTTATCTTGTAATCTGTTGCTTTTCATGGGCATGGCGGGAGGTACAAGGAGCGCCCATCTTAAGAGCCCCGACAGCGTAAGCGATGAGGCTGGATAGCGCTAAGATAGCTATGTTATCCGTGGAGAGGAACACCTTGCCCCAATCTATCTTGAGCGATGGATAGTAGCATGAGATATCCTCAGTTATCCATATATCGCCCCCTACTTGAAGATCGGTAAGCAGGGAGAGTCCTACATCAGCATTTAGCACCCTGAAGCTCACGGAGCCCCTCGCCTGTGTCGGCTTATTTTGGGGCTGGACAAATATCGCTGGTCTGGCCCCAGGATAATAGAGGCACTCGAAATTTACTGCCCCATCAACATGCACATATGGCGTCCTCATGAGCATCTTAACGGGCGTCCTGAGATTCACCTCTACCTCAAGACCAGCTTGTCCTCCCCTAAATATTTCAATCCCGTCCGTGAAGTTGAGCACTAATATTGAGCCCTCTGACAGCATGAATGTTATAGAGCATCTGTTCCTCATATCCGCCTCTACGTAAAGCGATGAAGGAACAGCACTTGGGGATAAAGTAGCTTCCTCAGAATGTATAAGCATCGATACGTGGCCTTTTATGGTGAGTTCTTGGAGCTCGCTATAACCATGCTCAATAGGCCTTGATACTGAGGCCACAACTTCTCTTGAGAGGATTAAGCCGTTAGTCCTGAGAAGCACATCCCCGAGGAGCCTTACATCTCCTATGAAATACCGATGGAAGTGCGGGTATCCCCGTATGGCCGGACCAGGGCTTACCAAGGGCACGACATCACGGAGTACGTTTAAGAAAGCCCCGAGCCTAATGAACGCCTCCCTCCTGAGCATGCCATCCGTCGAGTTAAGCACGAGCAAGTACGGATAGGTGTTCAGGTAAATGAACCTTCCTTCACCTACGCACATCTCAAGCGCATACGGAGCTACATCGCTCCCCCCGTCGGTGAAGTATGCGATAGGGGTCAGCCTAGCGCTATCGAAGGATAGCTCTGGCACATTGAATGTGGGGAGCTGCTCCGTCCGATTACCGCATCTAAGCCCGTCCGCATCTTCTTGGATGCCCGTCTGACTTATAGAGAGGTATTCCGCTAAGGGGCCATAGCCAGCCCAGTTTTGGACTACAACGGTTCGTCCTACCTCGCATAACGATAACAGGCTGTTGATTTCAACACCGGGTTGATCAATAACAAAGATGATACTATAATTGGCAAGAGCTACATCATCTGGCAACACGGTGGTGTAATGCACACTTGAGACAGAAAGAGTGAGAAGAGCAAACTCGAATGGGCCGTATAGCCCCTTGTCCGGAAGGACTAATGCTATATCAGAAGAGCCCTGAGGATAAGTCATTTGAGGTACCTCGTAACCGTTAAAGGACCCCTCTCTACACGCCAGGGGGAGGTACCTCACTAATCTCCCTAAGAAGGGGCCCTCAGGCATGAAGAAGGCCATATCGGTTGGCGTTATGAACACGTAGCCAATCCGTCCGTCCTCGAGAAGCCTCACATACGTGCCGGGTTTGCTGGCATGGAGGAAGGCATAATAATGGGACCACTCCGTCGGGGCTATTCTCGCTACGCCTGCATACCTAAGTATGTTAAAGGAGTCCTCAGAGAGTGTAAGGACCCAGGATGATAGGCCGGTTTTCTCTGCTAACTCCGCTGCGACATGTATGGCCTCTTTCGGTACAGCACTGCCTCTTAACCTCCACAACTCCGCCGAAAGTAGCGTTGAGCCAAGCCCTGCTATGAGGGTTAATGTTACGATAATACCCGATAGAAGGAGCTTTATTGGGCCATGAAAACGAATAGTAATGGCCTTTAGAACCCCCAAGAGGGCGCTTGAGGCGAGAGGAAGAAGCGAAAAGAAAATAAACGTAAACGTACGAAACTCGAGCCAAATGATGGTCTGGAACTGAAACAGCGTGCTACCTAGCCTGATAATGATTATGAAAGAAAGGGCCGCCCAAAAGAGCCCTATGAATGCTCTTATGTTTCTCCATGGTATATAGCTAGTCCATATTAAGGCCAAAGAGCCGACTATACCAAGTTTAACAGGATAGTAGTACCAAGGAACTATTACATAGCGTTGGAAGAGCGGTGGTATAGAGGATGAAATCACAAGGAATGAGAGGGCATAAAAGTAGAAGAGCAAAGAAAACCATACCGGGCTCACTGCCTGAAGCCAATCATATGTACGTATAGATCTCGAGCCAGTTACTCTAATACGAGATAGAACTGTCGTTACAAAGCATAAAAATAGCGTCCCGAGAAACGTGTAAAACCCGAGCCTGCCCGGTGAGAGGTTGACAGGATATGGAG
>QMZE01000323.1 GCA_003663025.1 Archaeoglobales archaeon | reverse complement strand
TCGTCCTTCTTGATTGCATCAGCCAAACCCTCAAAAAGTCTTTTGGGTTTTTCGATTATAGTCAAGTGCATAACGTTTTAAACCTAAGGTTATGGAATATGCTAATTTTACAGTTTATATGCCACTGTTAAGCTGAATAACTGTTGAGATTAAGTATAACTCTTTCTGCACAGAACTATAGTTGTTTGGTAGATTTCCTTACGATTTTGATTGCTTTATCTTTTTCTTCTTTGATCCACCATTCAATCTTCCATAATGCAAAGTGTAATTACCGTAAGGTGGAATCCGTCTCAAAACTCTTGTAACCCTCTTAAAAGTCCTCTTAACCACACTTTCATCCCAAATCTTGAACCTTCCAATTTTTGGCTTTGCAAACTTATAACATTCCATCCACATCTCGTTTATCTCTTTCAAGATTTCTGGATCTCTCGTTAAACTTCTTGCCTCTTCTAACAGCTCTAATGCCTTTTCGTATTCCTCCATCTCTATAAATCTTTTGGCTATTTCTTTGAAAATATAGCTTTTCATCCAAGGATTTTCAATCTCCTCAGCTAACCTTATAAGTTTATCGAAGAGTTTTACCTTCTTAATCCTCTCGATATCTACCTTCAGCCAAAGATTCTACAATCCTCAAGAGAACATCGCTTTTCTCTTTGGAATCAACAAATCTCTTAACAACTTCTATGGCTTTCTCAAAAACCTCTTTTGCCTTTTCGACATCTACTTCAGCCGAATATTTCGCGATCTCTGCGAGAGCATAGCTGTTCCAATAGGGATCATTAATCTTCTTAGCAACCTCTTTAGCCTTCTCTATATCCACCTTAGCCAAATACATCGAAATCTCCGCGAGAGCAAGACCCTTTTTATCGAGATCAACGATTTCCTCAGTGACCTCTATGGCTTTCTCAAAATTTTGACATCTATTTCAACCAAACATTCCGCAATCTCTGTGAGGACATAGCTTTTCCAATAGGGATCATCAATTTTCTCTACAACCTTTAAAGCCTTATCAAACAATCCAATTTCCGCCAAAATTATTGAAAATGATTTAAGATAAAAATCATCCGCAACCCCTAATCTGTCCAAAACGAAGTCATTCAAAACCCAGACACTGTTAAAAATCTCCCATGAATTCTTAAAACCCTCAACATTCAAATATCCCTTCACAAAAATCCTAACCAAATCGTCGACCCTGTAAAGTCCAACCTCATCAACCTTCCCCTTCACAGCCAAAACGTAACCTAAATACCTCTCTACATTTTGTGAAAGAGTGTTTAATCTTAGTAACCCCTTCAGATAACCTTCACAATCCTCAAAACCCATGAAGAACTTCAAAACCTTCGCTTCCACTTCCCTAAACCTCTCAACCCAATCCAAAACCTCCTTAGCCTTATCTAACATCCAGTTCTCAGCATAGTAAACTCCCAATCCCAAGAAAACATCCGCTAACTCTTCCCCTACCTTCTCCCTAAACTCCTCCACCAAATCAAGATCCATTGGAAATGCCTTCAATCCTCTCCTCCCCTACTCAACCCATCCCTCCTTAACCCCAACACCAAACCTCTCCAATACCCTCAAATCATCCAAAGCATTCTCCAATACCCTCCTACTTACCATTTCTCCAACCTTACCACTTAAAACCTCTAAAGCTATCCTCCTGATCCTCAAAATACTCTCTCCTCACATCTTCGTTAGAGTAAAGACAAGCCAAAATCAAAGTTTTAACCTTTTTGTAAATGTCGTTGAAGTCGAAAACCTTAACCTTCCTCCCCCCCACAATCTCCCATCTCACAACAACCTCATCCCTCTTCTTAAGCTCCCTGTAGTTATCCTGAGCTATCTCCTTCCCCTCGTCTCCTCACCCTTCTCAATTGCATACCTCTTGTAAAACTCCATAATCTCCTCCTTGCTAAAGTCATGAGCTAAGAGTGGAGTCAAAACGTCTCCCTTTGTAACCTTCTTAAACATCTCAACCACATGGGAAATTACTGCCTTCAAAATCTCATCTGAAGTTTTTGCGTGCTTGTAATCATAAACATCCCCATACCAACCTCAACATCGTAACCCATCTTAACCATGCATATCGCCAAAATTGGAATTCCCGCTGACTTCTCATAAATTGTGTCAAAATCAACCCCCTTCAACTCCTCCTCACTTAGATTGGCTTTGAGTATCTCAACAAGCTCTTCCCTCTCAACGGACTCCACAAAAACAGTCGCCTTCTTAACAGTCTTATTGTCAAAAACGTCTTTCAAAATACTCCCCCTTATGAAGTCCAACCTGTCAAGTTCACTCATGTTTGCAAACTCCAAGAACTCCTTAAAACCATAAGACTCGTCAAACCTCCTTGCAATAACTATCTTGCAACCCAAATCCCTCATGAACCTTGCAAAGTTCAAAAATGGAGTTGGATTGTTCACATCGTTCAGATCGTCAATTACGATTATGGGTTTCTTCTTGCTCTGTTGAAAATTGGTTACAAACCTTGTCAGAGTATATAAACGACTTTTGGTTAATTTACTGGAAATTGGATAATTATCGAATTTTCAACAGAGCAGTTTCTTCTCAACCTTCTCAAAAAG
>QMZE01000322.1 GCA_003663025.1 Archaeoglobales archaeon | reverse complement strand
TTATCACTACTATCCGTAGGAGGGTGAAATGATATTACCGTTTCCTTATCCAATAAGGAAGGAGGAGAGGAGAGTGGCTCGAGCTCCAGTGGGCCACCCATACTTTGGGCATTTTATGCCTGAAGAGGACCTCCTGAAATGGTATGAGCAGAGGGAGGCTGCAAAAGAGGTTGCAGCACTGCAAGACCTCATAGAGCAAGCTGCCACTCGGAGGGCTGCTCTGGAGGGCGAATATGGCCTGCGTAGGCAGAAACTAACTGGAGAGCAAGCTGTGAAGGTTGCTGACATTGGCAGGATGGGCACTGTTGAAGCAGCACGGATAGGGGCAAGAGCTACAGCTGAAGCTGCAAGGCAATCCGCCTTGGGACAGATAGGAGCTGAGAGAGCCCGTGGTCAATGGCAGCGGGAGCTCATGCAGAAGCTTCTGGCGGAGGAGCGACCTTCCGAGACGAAACGCTCTCCTCGAGAGCGGATACAGAAGATAGTTGACAAATATCGCCAGATGGAGGGTGTCAACGAGTGGTTTCCGCCAACTTGCCCGCTGGGGACGGTGTGGGACGAAGAGGCAGGAATATGTGTCCCTGAAGGAGGTTTGCCATGAGCAAACAAATACGGAAGATGTATCGGGCGGCTGGACTGACACCACCCAAAGGGAAGGGCATTCACACTGTTATGGCACACAGATGTGTCATAGAATATCTGAAAAAGGGACTTTCCAAGAGCGAGGCATGGAAACGCTGTGTTGGTGCTCTTGGCAAGAAGGCTATTAAGCCTTCTCATAGAAGAACAGTGTAAAAGTCAAAATTTGACATTTCTTGGAGGTGAAAATGGCTGTTGCACGACCAAGGAAGAAGAAGTGGATACCGAAAGACCTTAAGGAGGGTGCTTTCACAAGATGGTGCAAAGCACAGGGCTATGGTGGTGTGACGGAAGCGTGTATCGTGAAGGGCCTTGCAGCTGGAGGCACAGTTGCTAAGCAGGCCAATCTGGCCAGGACGTTCCGTCGGATAGCCAAGAAGAGAAAGAAAGGGAGGGCATAGATGCCTGTTATAGCAAGACCAAGACCGCAAGGATGGTATGGCCGAGTAGCGAATTTCTTTGGCTTCGCAGAGCCGTTCACGCCTATGCCCTTGATGACACACAGGCAATTTGCGAGGGCGATACTGCCATTGTTTGAAGGGCGGCAGAAAGTGATATTCCTCGGGGGCGGAAGGAAAGTAGCCGAGCGAAGCACAAAGGTTCCACCTGAGCTGATGGCCCTGGTCAAGCGGATACCAAAGAGTGTGGTGCGGAGCATAAAGAGAGTACGACTTCTTCCACAGTCACCCAGGAAGGCTGGCATAAGTGGGGAGATAGCACCGAGCTGGTGGGTCAAGGCCTTGCCTAAGAAAAGACAGGCAGCTTATCTGCAAAGAGCAAGATATGTGAAGAGAGTTCCGTTCATGTATCTCTTCAAGGGCGGAGCAACCCTGAAGACTCCATTTCATGAAGCAGGACACGAGCTCGAATCTGCTCTACTTCGTGACAAAGAGATGAAGAAACTCCTGTGGGGTCTTTTCAGAGAGGACCCCGATGCAGTCCAGAGATTCCAGAAAGTGGCTGGTGTCTACATGCACGACCCTCACGAGGTACTTGCAGAGACAGCCGCAAGGCGGATTTTCAAAAAAGCTGGATGGGAGCGTTTTGGATGGCCTTACGAAGAGGCCCCTGAATGGGCAAAGTGGGCTGTTGAAGAGGCCATCAAGAGAGCTGGAGGAATACCATGATAGATGTAGTATCGCTGATATTGGCTAAGAGGCGTGGTGAGCTGAGCAGGGAAGAACGTGTCAGGAGACTACGAGAGCAGTATCTCGCTGACCCGACCAAAGCCCAGAAGCTCATTGCAGCTATAATGACACAGCATGTTCCTCCTGAGCGGAAAATACGGAAGAGGAAGTATCCTACAGTGCTGGAGGCCGTGGAGGCCGCCATCCCACGAAGCGACCCTCGGCGAGGAATGGGGCGAGCTATCTGGGAGACATACAATAAGATGATGGTCAACCCTGAGTTCAGGGACTACTCACCACCTGAGCTAATTGCCGCAGCTCACGAAGTGGAGCTTGGCAAGCGGCGAGAAGCTGTGCATGAGCACACATGGAAGCAGAAACGAGGGACTTTCAGGAACTGGCCTGTCATCGGAGCGGAGCCTGTAGCTCCACTACCTGACCAGGAGGCGTGGGAGCAGCAACAGGCTAAGAGGCCACATACACCTGCTGAGGTCAGTGCTCTAATTGGCGGAGGCTTCAGTCTTGCAGGGCAACTGTTCCGCAGATGGCTTGCCAAGCGTGCAGTGGCTGCTGGTGCTGCAGCTGTCGTTCCAGAGATTAGCGTCCCAGCTACACTGATAGCTGCAGGGATGGCTATTCCAGAGTTCTATGTTTGGGATAAACTGGAAGAGGCTATTCGCTCTACAGAGTGGGCAAAGAAGCATCCTCATCAAGCAACTGCAGCTACGTTAGCACTCGGAACAGGCCTCCTTGTCTTCGGCCCGAGGATAGGCAAGCAGGCCGCCAGAGGCCTGTTCGGCAGGCTTGAAAGGGCCACAAGAGTG
>QMZE01000321.1 GCA_003663025.1 Archaeoglobales archaeon | reverse complement strand
TACCTATATATTCTATGTTGGTACCACTGTTGGAAGATTGCTTGCGTATGTACAGTTTATATCGTCTATGGGGGCTGGTGTAGTGTTGGGAAGCCTTGTAAAACATAAGTCTGGGTGGAGATTCTACCTATCAATTGTTATCATCATTTTAACGAATTTCATAGGTGTAGCTCTCTCTCCGTTTCACTGGTTAGGGGTTATTATAAGACTCGGTTAGGTTAATCTTGCTAATTGGGTAGTTACACGTTAGAGGAGAGCAGCTTATATTTAGGATACCCCTCCTAACTCTTAGCGCGCAACTTGTTCCTGATCCCCCTCTTAACCGTTCTTAAATGAAGTTGATTAGGCCGAGCCTAATTATCTCTAAGCAGGTTTTCCAAGACCACAGTGTCCCTCAATCAGCTTAGCTCCTTCCCTGCTATGTCTGTTGAAAAGTTAGAGATTAAAGTTGAGATTAGCCTTCTGCGGTTAATCTTCTCATAAAGTCTCTAACAACCTTTTGATTCCCTTCAGATCTTAACATATCTACTGGGAAAAATGTGGAAACGAAGAGATAACAACTTTTTGGCTCTCCTCAGAGAAGTTTCGAGATTATAACCGTATAGGAGCTTGTTATGCTTCATGGTAGATGTGCCTCCTCTGAGTATTTAGTAACCATATTTGAGAAGCTTACTTTTAACTCAAATCTCACGTATCGTAACATGATACCTGTTAAGACTTAGAGGGAAATGTACTAGAAACCTCCCCTAATCTCATGATGCTCAACTAACAACTTAAACCTTGGAAGAGTTACCTTAACCGTCGAAATCACTCCGTCTAATCTCAGGCCTTTACACTTAAAGTCTTAAAAAGCAACCAGCTCAGCTTCCTCTTTAGACCCTACTCGACCCGGCTAAAGTCTCTTACATCACAGCACTCATACCCACGTCTTCAGATAATAGCAGTTTTTAATAAGTCCGTCTCTTCCTGACAATATTTATCATAAACCATAGAATTACGGCAACTGTAAGTGAGTGCAGCCTGACCAAGGTAATCCTCATGGCTACCAGAACTATGTTGATGGAAAACTTCCTCTTAACAGTGAACATCCTAATAGTCCAAACCCAGAAGATTCTAACCACAAGTAGAGCCGGTAAATCGGGCAAACCGTAAAATAAGGGGGTGATTTAGTGAATAGTACTTAATAGTGCTGAGAATAACCCGAAGTCGATGCCATAGAGGATTGTAGGTCGAAGAGGATCAGTTATAGGCTATCTTCACAGGCACCTCGACAATTTTAAGGTTGAGCCGTTTGGTCTCTACTAGGATCTTTATGCTGATACCTGTACTGCTCTCAGTTGACTTGAAAGTTCAATTGCCTTTCAGCTATAAGCCCTGAGGCCTGACTGCGTATTGCTAACTCCATCGTAAGAGAATGTTCTAGATATGAAGGTTATTACTCTCCTATAGCCTGGTATTAAGCTCTTAGAGCCTTCACTTAGAAGACGAGCCCCTATCACAATATCAGCTTTACCTCGAAGTATAGACTTAACAGGCCTTAGAATGTCCTCCGGCTGTACCACTCATCAGCGTCCAGAATGATCATCACGTCTATATTGAGGGCCTAGTTCTCCTAAACAAGCTCGCTATGATAGCTTAATAACCCTTATTCTCCCTAGGTCTTACCACTATAGCTCTCAGTTTCAGCTATCCTCACTGCAAGACTAGCCGAGCCGCTATCGCAAACTATTACCCTATTCACATGTCTCATAGTTCTTAAGACAACCTTAGCTATCGTAGGCAGGTATACAGATGGTTATGAGTGCCTGCTTACTCATAACCCGCTCTCGAGTGCGTAGTCACCTTGTAAGCCTCCTCTTCGGTGCTCCTGAGATTCGTTCATTAAAAACTTCCAAAAAGAGTATATCCTCTTCAGAGCCATGATTATAACCTCAATCCTACACTATCTAGAGCCCTTTCTAACCTAAACCTTAAACCAGTGGTCAAAACCTGCACGAGGAGCCTAGGTCTAAGCCTGACACCCTTAACCATATCACCCCTAACGATGTAAAAACCCTTTAGTAGTAGTTTTCTCAGACATAGTTCAAAATCTCATTAGCTCAACAGCCCTCTTACTTCCTCCGTCTCCCCTTCTTTAAATTATTTCTCTCCTTCTCCACCTGATTTATTTACAGCTATAATCTAAAGGTTTAAAGTATACGAGATCGTTATACGGGCTATTCTTCCCTGGAGAATATATAAAAATTTAGACTCTTTTGATCCTCAAACTTCTAGTCTTCCTGCTATAAAAGATTAGCTTTGGATACCGACCTCCAGCTAACATCAGTCTACTGCTAGGACCTGAGGATGGGCTTAGAATATCAGTAAATTCTCTGATTAATGTGAATATAGAGTTCACGTGAACAGTTACCCCATAGAGGGATGAAAAGTAAGAATATGAATAGGCTCTTCAAGCCCTATGATTTAGATTTAAAGACTTACTTTTCACGGATAGATGATTTAAGCTTATAGGGCTGTGAAGCTAGATGTAGCTCTAATCATATTCACAGCTGTAAGGCTTATGTCCTCAAGAGCCTTCCTGAAGAAGATGGG
>QMZE01000320.1 GCA_003663025.1 Archaeoglobales archaeon | reverse complement strand
GCACATACTCAAGAGGGATTACGAATCTGCATTCTGGATATACGTTGCAAAGCCATTTGAGGGTGAAGATGCGAGGGAAGTTAGGGAGATCCTATGGGAAACGAGGGATGTGAAGTTTGGTTTGAGGGAGTTGCCAAAATACCTCAGATACGAAAGGTCTCTACTGCAGTGTTTGAGGGAAGGCAAAAATGAGAGGGAAGCACTCCTATCATTACCAGAAAATCTAAAGATCATGTTCATACATGCATACCAATCTGTCATATTTAACAACGTCTTGTCGGATAGGATTGAGGAGTTTGGGAATCTTAAGGTTGTTGAAGTTGGGGACTGGGTTGACTTCGTCAACACGAACAACTATTACACATTCAGAGGAGAGTTTGTAAGGGTTCGAAGTCACAACTACAAGCGTGTAAGGTTTTTGATTGAGAAAGGTCTGTGCTCGTTGGCAATTCCACTACCAGGTTATGAGACGGATTTGGGAGATGACTGGACTTCTGAAAGGGTTAAGTTTTACCTTGAGAGGGATGGGATTGATCTGAGGGATTTCAAGCATGAGTTTAAGGAGTTTTCATCAAGGGGAAGTTTTAGGATAGCGGACATAATAATAGAACATACAAACTTGAGATACGAGAAAGATGGAAATGTCACATTCAACTTTTACCTTCCAAAGGGTTGCTATGCAACAGTGTTTCTTAGGGAGTTTGTGAAGAAGCCTTTAGCATGATTCAACATCCTTCCTCATCATTCTAGCCCTCTCCTTTGCAGTGTATCCAGTCAACTCCTCCAAAAATCTGTTGTAAGCTTTCAGTGTTTTAGTTGCAACTTCATCAGAAACCCTTGGATTTGTCCTCATATCCACATAAAGCTTCTTTTTTTCAATCCAAACCCTCATCTCCTCAATTGCACCAAATCTGACAACGTAGAATTTTCCATCCTTCTCAAAACCTCCAAAGTACCTCTTCAACATATCCACAAGTCTATCCTCATCAGGCTTGAACCCCCTCTTAAATTTGTATTCCCGCATGAAGGTATTTCTTGAGTTTGTTAAAAAGCTTTGGGAGATGTTTTAAACAGTTTGAATAAAGCTTTAAAAGATGATTCACATCGTTGGAACCGCTCACGTTTCAAAGGAGAGTGTTGAGGAGGTATGTAGGGTAATTGAGAAGGTTAAGCCAGATGCTGTTGCTGTTGAACTCTGTCAAAAGAGGTTCAAATCCCTAATGGGAGTTCAAGAGACATCGATTCATGATGCCTTGAAGGGTAACGTTTTGCTCTCAATACTCCAGATAATTTTGGCATACTATCAGAGGAAGATTGGAAGGGAGATGGGTGTCAAACCTGGAGAGGAGATGATAGCTGCGATAGATAAGGCTAGGGAGGTTGGTGCTGAAGTTCTATTAATAGACAGGGATATTGGGATTACTTTTCAGAGGCTTTGGCAGAGGATGTCAATTTTTGAGAAGTTTAGATTTGCTTGGAACATAATCAAGGGTTTATCCGAGAGGGAGGATGTTGAGAATTTGTTGAACAGTATAGATTCATTGATGGAGGAGTTTAGGAAGATTGCTCCAGGGGCTAGTGAGGTTTTGATTGACGAGAGGGATGCATTCATGGCTCACAACATAATTCGTGCAAGTGAGAGATATAGCAACATCGTAGTCGTAGTTGGGGCTGGACATAAGAAGGGAATTGAGAGGTATCTGAAGAATCCAAAAGATATACCTCCAATTGAGAAACTATTGGAGGTTAAGAGGGGTTTAAAAATCTCAAAGATCTTCGGAATTATAATATCTATAATTATAATTTTTACTTTTGCATATATCTTAATGAAGCTTGGTAGTGAGATTGCC
This sequence comes from Archaeoglobales archaeon, assembly GCA_003663025.1. Taxonomy (GTDB): domain Archaea; phylum Halobacteriota; class Archaeoglobi; order Archaeoglobales; family Archaeoglobaceae; genus Archaeoglobus_B. The sequence goes on along the minus strand of QMZE01000320.1, from coordinate 747 downwards.
CTGAAGGCATTTTTATATTGGTTTCTAATAAATGGCATTCTATCAGCATTGGGGGCTTCGATTGCCCTCGCACATCCCCTATCAATATTGGCTGCATTTCTATGTGCATGGTTGACTTCAATAAATCCACTGATAGCTGCTGGATGGGTTTCGGGTTACGTTGAGCTTAAGATGAGGAAGCCAGACACCAAAGATTTTGTAAGTATGCTTGAGGCTGAAAGTTTTAGGGAGTTGCTAAAGAACAGGGCATTCAGAGTTTTGCTTGTAACAGCCTTAACAAACATTGGAAGCATGATTGGAACATTTTACGGTGCATACATAATACTGAAGATGACAGGGATAGATGTAAAGGTTTTAATTCCATAGACAAACTCCGAGCATGTGGCGAAAGATTGCAGAGAAGTTTGAGAAGTATCCATCGCAGATTGTCGTTGCAAAGGAGTTTTTGAGGCTGGGTATATCTGTTAAGAACGGTAAGGCTTACTGCGACAAGATAGAGCTTGTTCCAACAAAGATTGCTGAAGCTTTGGATGTGGATAGGAAGGTTGTAGTTTCTGCAATTCAGAACATTGAGAGTGATGAAGAGCTTAGGAAGGTATTTTCATCCCTGAAGCCAGTTGCAAACATAACTGAGGTTGCGAGGATCTTAGGGTTTGGTGTGCTTGAGGTGTATGCTGAGAGTCACAAGGTTGGGATTGTTGCGGGGATAACTTCGATAATTGCAAGGGAGGGAATTCCCATAAGGTT
>QMZE01000319.1 GCA_003663025.1 Archaeoglobales archaeon | reverse complement strand
TAAAACGTTGGATAAAACCCGCCCCAAATCAGCTTTGACATAAATTTGTAAAAAAATCGAGAGATCTTCCAGGATCCCAACCTGGAATTATACATTTTTTTGCCTAGTTCCGGTTCCTTCAAAGATTTTTAAACAATTTTTTTAACAAATAATAAGTAAACTATAAAAAACTAGGTTTTTGCTATTAAAATAAACATAAAATTACGGTCCAGGCTCTTTTTACTTAAACAACTGTTTATTTTTTTAGCGGCCTGTTTTCGGCACGCGGCCGCGCAACTGGAGATTAGTATGCTAAAAGCATGCAAAAACAGTGGGTGTACCTTATTGTGTGTATTACTGTCTCCAGAGGAAAATCAGGGGAGGTTGACATAAGTAAAATAAGATATAAAGAACTACAATGATTCTATAGTTGTTTATAGTTTTGGTAAATTTATATAGATAAACTGCGATTTTTATAGATAGAGTGGGGCGGGCTACTGGTCCGCCTGCCCGTGGAGGCGACTAAACGAGATGAAACGGGCTAACAAAGCGTCAAGGAGGGAAAAACATGCAGAGAAGACTTGTTTTAGCTATCGTAGTTCTCTTGGTTACAATGGTTTTCTTTGGAGCAAACATCGCCGTGCCAGTGTTTACAACAGTAATTGAACCAGCAGTTACAATTTACGGAAATTTAACAAAAGATATCAGAGATTTAAACAATATCTGGCTTTACACAGATGAGAATGGAAAAAATGTAACATTAGACTATCAGAGAAATGGCAACATTACATTTACGGTAGATAAGATCAAATGGGTAGATGCGTTTATAAATGAAAGTGTGCAAGGAACTCTAACGGTTAGCAGTAACGCAGAAGGCTCTGCACAATATTTAACAGACGCAGACGGAATACCATACATTTTAATAACAGTTAGAAACACAAGTGACATAACGGGCGGGATTGGGGCGAGACTAGATGACACATGTTCTATAACGTTCGACAAAGACAGTTATGTCTTTATTGTCGCTGAAATTTGCTACGCAGAACCGCCAACGCCATACGTGTACTTCGCATTGAAGCTCATCGATATGGGCGGAGAAGATCACGTACTAGAGTTTCAGTTTTTAAATGTGTCAGGTACAAACGATATAACACTTGTTAATAGCGGTATAGACAACGATAATAAAGAAGATGACGTACAAGTTAAAGTATTCAACGTAAGTGTCGGAGAGCCGTTCGTTTATCAGAGAAAGATAACCGATATTTTTAGTGAGGCAGGACTATCGACAGAAATAGTAAAATGTGAAAAAGTAGTCTACGGTGCGAATTTCGTGGGATCGCCATACTCAGCTAGCGATAACGAAGTAAAAACATTGTTTAAAGCTGCTTTAATATCTGAAAAACAAATCAAAATCAACAACATTGCAGTAACAAGCAGACAAATAACAATAGACAGCGATTCTATTTCAATAAACAGAGAAATAGAGAAAGTCGCAGATGCTTCAATTCCGTTCGTGTATTCAGTACCTTACGAAAAGGCTTTTGACGATAAGAACAGAAAAATAGACTATGACTTTGAATTCTTGCTTCCAGATGGCTGTGAACTATCGTTTAGCAGCGTTAAACTGAACTTCACAGTTCCCAGCGGCACAGTTGAATCCCTTTGGATCAATGGACAAGACTATTTGGACAAAATCAGCAACAAAGATCCAGGCACAGATGTAACTTTACTTAGCAGTGTTTCAGCGGGAACACAGTACATCGTAAACTGCAAAGTAAAATACAGCGAAGAAGAATACTACGAAATCGCAATGAGCATAAAACTTGCATGGTGGTCACCACGCTCATGGATCGACAAACTACTAGCAATCTTGCTGGCGATAGTCAACTTCTTCGGTGGAATCGGAGCAACATACATCAAACGTCTAAGAACAAGAATAAGAACACCTTAGAGAGAGGACCAGAAAATGGGAATACTAAAAATGCGAAAAGGCAAGAAAAAAGTTTCAACATTCTGGCTTGAAATAAGCAGAGGACTAAGCTTCATCCTCGCAGCATTAACAACAATCTACGCAGTAGCACCATACTTCATCGAATCAATAACATACGCAATCGCGCCACCTCTACTGCTATTTTCAGTACTCACGATCATAGCGTATATCTTCCTTCTAATCGACTACGCAGCATACTAGAGGCACAGGAGGCACAGCGATGAACCTACTACAAAAACTAATTCTTTTTATTGTTTCAGCGGTACTAGCGATCATTTTCTTGCAGTATCTCGAAGTAAACATTCTTAAAATTCCGTACGACCAATCGGTGACTAAAAAACTGCTTGTTGATCCAATGAAACAGCTTTTCGCAACAATATTCCAGGGGATATCATCACCCTTCGAAATGATCAGAAAATTCTTCGTAACGCAAATGCCGCCTGCAATGGCGGAATACGCTGGTCTAATGGCATTTCTAACAGTATTTACGATGATACTGGGCGTAGTATACGTAGTTTGGAGAGTAGTTCGATGAACCCTCTAACAGTTATTTTTTTAATTTTGATAATCCTAGTGATTCTATTAATCGTTTTAAACAGAATTGCAACGATCGAAATCTCATGGCACACAACGAT
>QMZE01000318.1 GCA_003663025.1 Archaeoglobales archaeon | reverse complement strand
TGAGAAGAAACATCTGAATTTGGATCAGTCAGACTTCAAATATTTGGAACTTTTGAGGGCTTTGAAGGATTTTGATGTTAACGGTGTATTGATAGTTGAAAGTCCAAACTTGGAGGACGATGCAAGGATGCTCAGGGATTTGTGGCTTGAGATTTGAAGTATGTGGTATTTTAAATTATTACAACTCTGTGAGGACATGTCCAAATAATATAGTAAAGTTTATAAAACTTTTATTTTAAGAATTAAAGACCCCACGAAATATGTCATTGCTTTGGAGGGTAAGGAAAATGCTTGATATAACAGACATAGAAGATGTGTTAAATCAACTTAGCAAGAAAAGACCAGTTTTCCATTCGGAAGCGGACTTCCAATATTCATTAGCATGGGAAATTCATGAAATACATCCAGATTTCAATATAAGATTAGAAAAGAGAGAAGAAATAAATGGAGGAGAACTATATCTTGATATTTTCATTTTTAAAAATGGTAAGATTTGTGCTTTAGAATTAAAATACAAAACTAAAAGGCTCGAGATCACTATATCGAACGAAGATTATCACTTAAAAGATCAAGGTGCTCAAGACATTAGTAGATATGATTTCTGTAAGGATATTGAAAGGTTAGAAAAAGTCTTAAAGAAATATAACAATGGTATAAGATTTGCTATCTTTCTTACAAATGACTATCTCTACTAGGAACCACCACAAAATTTAGATAAAGCAGATAAAGATTTTAGAATTCATGAAGGAAAAATTATAGAGGGAACATTAAAATGGAAAGAAGGAACATCTATAGGAACTATGAAAGGTAGAGAAAATCCTATAAAATTAACTGGCAAGTATAACATTAAATGGAAAGATTATTCAGACTTAAAGGTGAAAAACGGAAAATTTAGATACTTGCTTGTAAAAGTTAAATACATGTAAAATAATAATATAATGATATTTGGCTTTATTCCTATCATATCTAATCATGTCTAAATTTGCTTCACTCATGTTCTGCAAACTTTACATAATTCCCTTGTTATACTCAATTGACTTCAGCTCGCAGAAGGGAAAGTCTTATTAAATGTCTTTTGCTTTTTTATTGAAAGTTTAATAGATATCAATGGATGTTATATGATGGTTAAACAATTCCTCTATCTCGTTTATATACTTAGTAAAGCTTGATGTGAATTGATCATTATAAATTTTTCATTTGTGATTTCTAATAACCATTTAAATAAATCAAAACAGTTTTATCAGTTGATGTCCAACAATTCAAGACAGTTAAATATTTCTTGAGGAATACAACAATCATGGATTTCGTCATCGTCAGTGTTGGTAACGAGATACTGAGTGGAGACATAACAAACACCAACGCAACATACATAGCAAGGAGGTTGACCGAGAGGGGTCACAAGATAGTTAGGATGATCGTAGTTCCAGATGAGGTTGATGAGATTGCAGATGAGGTTAGAAGGGGTTTGAACATCTCAAGGTTCGTCATAGTTACGGGTGGGTTGGGTGCAACACACGACGACGTTACAACTGAGGGAATTGCAAGGGCTTTGAACAGGAGGTTGATTTTGTATGAGGATGTTTACAGTAAGCTCAAGGAGAGGTTTCCAAATGCAAGCGATGTTGCTTTAAAGAAGGTTTGCACATTTCCAGAGAACTCTGAGGTGATTGAAAACGATGTAGGAGTTGCTCCTGGATACATAGTCAACAGCGTTCTCGTAATGCCAGGTGTTCCAGCTGAGATGGAGGATGTTTTTGAGAAGGTTTTGCCTAGGTTTGGTGAGAGTGGTTATTACGAGGAAACTGTTAGGGTTGGACTGAGGGAGAGTGAGATGTTGAAGGAGTTGAACACCGTTGTTAAGGAGTTTGAGGATGTTCAGATTGGGTCTTATCCAAAGGAGAGTTACGTTGTAGTTAAGTTCTCTGGGAGTGACAGGGAGAGGGTTGAGATGGCAAAGAGGAGGTTTATAGATCTTTTGAAGTTATGAGACCTTTCGTCTTCATAAACGTTGCATCGAGTGTTGATGGAAAGATAAGTAATGAAAGGAGAGTTCAGATTAGGATATCGTGTGAGGATGATTTTAGGAGGGTCGATGAGCTTAGAGCAAAAAGTGATGCAATAATGGTTGGAATTGGAACTGTTTTATCTGACAATCCAAGCTTAAACGTCAAGAGTCAAGAACTGAGGATGGCTAGGTTGAGGGATGGGAGGGAACAGAATCCAATTAGGGTTGTTGTGGATAGTATGTGTAGGGTTCCTTTGAATGCAAAGGTTCTTGACAAGTCTGCAAGGACAATAGTTGCAGTATCTGAGAGTGCAGACATGGAGAGAGTTGAGAAGGTTGGGAAGTTGTGTGAAGTTTTCATCTCTGGAAAGCGTAAAGTTGATCTCAAGGCTCTTTTGAAATACCTCTACAGCATAGGCGTTAGGATACTCATGGTTGAGGGTGGTGCAACTCTAAACTGGGCTTTACTTAGGGAGAATCTCGTAGATGAGATATACGTTTACTATGGAGACATCATAATAGGGGGTGCAAATTCCCCTACGGTTGTCGATGGTGAGAGTTTTGAGAATCCAATAAAACTTGAGCTTATAGGATTTGAGA
>QMZE01000317.1 GCA_003663025.1 Archaeoglobales archaeon | reverse complement strand
TTGATAAGGAATGAACTGATTCTGATGAAAGTATACACAGCAACTGGTAAAAAGATCTTTCGTGAAAGATGTCCTAAGATACTGCAAGAACAAACCAAAATTCGTTATCGATAAAGCTCCATGACTGATTGAAGCTTTCAAGAGCTTGAAATTAGACGAGCACGAAGGCTTTCGGGAGAAGAAGCTTAGTTGAATCAGTGTTCAGCTCCTTCAAGCAGAGGGTAAAAATCTTCTTTCGTTCCATTACAGCCAAAAATCCTGTTATATGCTGGAATCTATTCTGCCTGTTTATGTGGTATTATAATCATTTGAGGAGGTTATGTTAACATATCCGCTCTTGAAAATGAAAATCTTAAAGAAATTTGTTTACAATGTATTGAACTTTTTAAACATAAGAAGGGAGAAAAACCAAATCAGAAATCTTTACTCAGAATGCTTGAGGCTTTTTGTAGGGATCCAGAGAGAGGAGTTTATGAGATTTTGTCAAATGTTGAAGAAATAAAAATACCCATCCACGTTAAAAAAGGATTGGAAGAAGGTTTAACTTAGTAATTTAACTTCACACTTGGATTTGAGACTTGTCAACCTGGGCCACAGTAAAAGTCTTGAATTTTGGATTGACATTTCAGATGTGAAGGTTGCAATACTGAGTCCCTGGGATGAAGTTGCAGAGAGATTTAAGGTGGAGGGTTTCGATGTCTTGGCAATCCCATTCATTAGAATCGTAAGGAGAAAGGTTGATTTTGATCCAAGGGAGTTCGATGTCCTGATAGTTACGAGCAAGACTTCTGCAAGGATAATTGTTGAGAATGAGATAAAACACGGTTGCGTGATTGCAATAGGTAGGAAGACAGCTGAAGTTCTTAGGAAGGCTGGAATGAATCCAAAGGTTCCTTCGAGTTTTGACTCAAAGACACTCTATAAGGAATTTTTTGATGAGCTTAAAGATAAGAGAGTTGCAATTCTCAGAAGCAACATGGGAGATCCAACACTCCTAAAGATTCCAAACGCCAAGGAGATTGTGCTCTACGATATAGAGTTTGAATGGGGTGAAGAGCAGGAGAAGTTCTTGAGGGATCTCGATTTCGATGCAATAGTCTTCTCAAGTCGTATGATTGTTAGGAGTTTCTTTGAGCTTTCGAAGAGATTAAGGTTGTTTGAAGATGTTGTCGATGCCTTGAAGGATAGAATTGTTGTTGCAATAGGTCCTCCAACGAGGAATGAGCTTGAAAAATACGGTGTTAAGGCTGAGATTCCAAGGGAGTGGACATTTGATGGTGTCTTGGAAGTTTTAAGGTCGTATGGGAGTTTATAATTAATTCTGTTTAACAAAGCTAACAACGAATTTTGACGAACTTATTGCACATTTTTCACAATCTTAGTGAGAAATTTTAGATGGGATTTTTAATGAAGTTAAAGGAATAGGGGTGATAAAATTAAGAGGGAAATGATGTTAATAGGATAGGTGGTTACTTACATACAGACTTCATGGTAAGGACTGCTAATATTCTATGTGAATTCATCCCGTTTCTCATACAGCCGTATGGAAGTGGGTGAAGTTTAAAGACAGCAAAGAAATCTAATAACAATACAAAACGGTAAAGCAAATGGAAAAAGATCTGCAGTGGAGTGAAATCCTCATAAGCAAGAAATTATCTGACAGCAAACGTGAAAGGTAAGTTGGTGCAAACTAAACTTATAGTTGATAAACACGAAACATTTGGAAAATAGCTTATTCGAGACAACATTTAGCTCCTTAAGCAACATGTAAAAAATTATAATCTATTATAAAAATTTTATCAGAAACTAGCTCTGTAAACTTTTTATGCTTTACTATACCTGGAGAGTTGACTTAAGTTGAAGCATCCGTTATCAGAAATGACGAAGAAGAAAAGCCTAAATAGATAAGGTTCCCTATTCCCATATGTCAACTCTCAATCTAACTATCTTTCACTTGTGTTTAAATACGCTACATGCAATCAAAAATTTAAAAAAAGTTAAGGTGAGCGTTTGTGCATGGTTAATATAGAGATTGCGATTATGAGTGATATTAGAGCTATTAATCCGTAGGAAGTAGTTGCTAGGGCTGATACGGAAACGGGTTGAGCGATGCCTCCTGGATCAACAATTCCATATTCGGTGTTGTATACCAGACTTTTGTTCCACCTGGTTCAGTTGGATCAAACTTCCTGTAAACGTATCTCTCCAAATCTCCAGCTTCATGATAGATTATCTTTACAGTGGCCTCTTCTGCAACTATTTCAAAACCAACCAATCCAAATGGATAGCAGTATCCCAAATTCTTCCTTAGTGCAAGATCTGACGTTTCTGAGATAACCTTTATCCGTTTCAATCGTTATGTATCCCATTTCAGTCGCTGATGGTATCGATGCTACGTTATCTTGCATGCTATCCTTTACCCCATCATAGTTCCCATCTCCTCCATTTGGCACATTGTCCTCAACTCCATCCAACACCCCATCCCCATCACTGTCCATCGGTGCAGTGTGTGTTGGAGATGAAGTTGATGTGGGAACTGCAACCGTAACAACCCTCGTCTCACTCACGTTCATGTTGCCAGCTGAGTCATTTGCATAAACCCTATAC
>QMZE01000316.1 GCA_003663025.1 Archaeoglobales archaeon | reverse complement strand
CTAGTACCCTTTTTGGTAGTGGTCTATTCTCCTTGTAGAGTACTCTCAGGATCTCTATGTGGTGTCTTGATAATCTCTTGATCTTCTTTGAGTACCAGGCTCCTTTTCCCTTCCTGTGGTAGTAGACATCTTTCAGTTCAAACTCCCTTCCACAGTACAGACATCTGACTATTACTGACATACGTTTATTCTCACCTTTAAGTACTTTTAAACCTTTCTGAAAACCGATATATTTATAAGATAATGTTGCTTATACAGAGTGGTATTAGAACATGAAGGGAGCAATACTATTCATAGTCCTCGTGTGCATTGCTCTAGTACTATCTTTCCATGTTCTCTGGCACGTCTACAGGGACATGATGAGAGAATTGACATCACTCTTCAACAAGAGCATGGAGAAAGTACCCTATCCAGACATAGTAGAACACTCCATGAACTTCTGCAAGGGACTCATGCAGATAGTGTTCCTAGTACTCTCTCTACTACTAGTCCTACTATTCCTTATAATAGTTTGTCTATTCGCATTTCTAATCGTAAAAAATTTATGAAAAAAACCTTTATTTTGCGGGTTTAACCTTTATCTCCATTTCTCTAAACCAGTCCCAGAGCTTTAAGTACTCATTCATGCTTATGCCATGTTTCATTAGTAGTGCCTTCATCCTCTCATCAGTCTTTACTTCATCTGGGTTTTTCTTATCCAGTACTGGAGGAATGTAGGAGTCTAGTCCTTTTATTATGGGGTAAGGTCTTCGTGTTGGCAATCCCAAGATCTCTCTTCCATACTCCCAGTAGTGAGCCAGGAATACCTTGACCACTCTTCTTTTCGCATCCTCCCTCAAGTGCTTTGGTGTGATGTCTGGTTTCTTTGCTTTTATCCTCTGCTTAAACTCATAGTAGAGAGCCTTGTAGAACTTTCCAGTCTTCGCAAATGTCTCTCCAATCCTCCAACACATTGCCCGTGCGAAGGGGTTCCACTCTACCTTTTCCCCTTTCTTTCTCTTTGGTGCCCTCACTATGAGCAGAGTGCCACACTTGGGACAACGCTCGTGGATTCCTGGTTTTCCAAATTGGTATACAAATTTACAATTCGGGCAGTAGAACTCTACGTGTAGACCACAATACTTCCACATAGATGAGACAGTCCTAAATCTCGCTGGGTGGAGGTATGTTATCAGGAAAGTCCCTAAGACCACTCCTATACCTTGAATGTGTGCTAGGTAATTGAACCATAGTGGATGATCTTTTATCTGCTCGTACATCACGGGGATTAGTGATTTCTCACGCTTTAAGAGGTCTTTATAGGTCTCTTCGAGTATTGGATTAGGCTCTATCTCGATTATGTGTATAGTCTTCTCCCCACAGATCAGGCATGTTTTTCCGTCCCAACGTATTAGTGCTCTTCCCCTCTTGGGTTTAGGGTACATTATTCCGCAGGTCTCACAGAATATGAACTCCCGTGTGTTCACTCGGTTTTCTACCGATATTCTAGTCTCCTGGAGGTCGTAGTACGTCCGCAGAACCGCAGTAATCCGCATTCTCTCAATCATTTCATCTATACTCATCCTTCTCCTGAATGTCTGCATACTTATCCTCACTATTTATGCGAGTATTGGTTTATAAAGTTATCGGTTATACTGTGAAAATAATTAAATACTCACACATGGTACATGTAAACTGATGATAGTCAATATTAAAATTAGGCGTCCAATAGATGAGGTCTTAAATGAACACAGAGTATTGGGACACAGGCGTATATTTTACAGGAATTTCGCAAAACAGCTCATACAGTTGATCAGTAAGGGTTATGCGACAGTTAGAGTGAAAGGCATTTCTGAAAGGTATATTTTCAACTTCCTTGAGAAAATGGAAGAGCGTGGGTATGATACATCACAACTCCGTATTGTTGAATATCCATCAGATAGAGGAGGAGAAATTCTATGCACAATCTGGAGGCAAGTGAAGACCTATGAGGATTTAAAGAAGTTCTATGAGATATTCTGCGGTCTAGATCCAGAGGTCATGGATGCAATACTTGAGAAACTCGTGGAAATAGGAGAACTGCACTTAATATAATGGTGTAAGGTACTCTAAATCCCCCTTTTTCTGTTCATCTCCTGTGCGAATAGGAGTAGCTTAAAGTAGTCATCAGATGATGCATATATCCTCTCCCGTAACACTCTCTTACTCCTCAAATTTAGAGTTCGACCACAGAAGGGGCAAGGAAGGTATTTCACCCTAGTCAGGTACTCATAGCTCCTGGGTATTAAAGCCCCGCAATCACACTCAATAGCCACGTACTTCCTTATCCTCTTCCTCACAATAGCCTCTTCCATCATCATGCTTGTTCTTCAGGACATATTTATAACATGTGTAATGAGAGATAAGAGAAAGTAATTTCTCCACATCGTAGAGATCTCGTGTTTTCCACAATCTCGCTGTCTCGTAACTTTTGCTTGTCTTCTATTTTTCTAGTGTCTCGCATTATAATAATGTCTTCTACTCTTCCCCTGTCTCGTACTCCCTCTCCGTTTTCCACTTCAAAGATATCTCGTAACCTTTATCTGTTTTCTATTAGCCTCGTGTCTCGCATTCTTCCATCCCGCATTTT
>QMZE01000315.1 GCA_003663025.1 Archaeoglobales archaeon | reverse complement strand
CTTCAGAATCTCCCTCAATCTTGAAACAAAGCTATCAAAATCACCAGCTATTGCAAATCTATCTATTAGAAAATCTCTAAACATTTCAATTTCTGTTGGAACCCTATCGAACAACTTCCTCTCAATGATTACCCTCTCAAAATCTAGATCTGAGAAGTCAACATCGTATTTGAATTCCCTCAAAAGTGAGTCGTTACAAGAAACTACCGCACATGCAATCAAAAGATCCTTCTCAAATTCACTTGGAAGTATCAGGGATGGTGCGTATGCAACCTTAATGACATCCCTCCTAAGGAAGTTTGTTATCCATCTGAGATGTTTGGGGTGTCCATGGTTGAAGAGGATACCATCCACAATCTTTGAAGATTCCGAGGTTATTAATGGACTCGAACAACCACAGAACAAAAAATCTACGTGATCACGCAGAAACCTAAGACAATCCAAAACAGCATTTAGCCCAGCGTAACCCCTCAAACTCCCAGAACCTATACCCAAAGCAAACATCGTATCCCTATGATCCCTTACAACCCTTTCAAAATCTTTCAAAATCCTCCTGCAACCCCTCTCAACTCTAACAACACCAAAACCAACAAAAGAAACGTAATCTGCAATCAGATCAGCAACGTAGAATGGATCCTTAAATATAGGATTCTCACCTATCCAAATTGGAAGCTTAAGCCTCTTTACGATCCTTAAGATTGCTTCATCCTCAAGATCGCCATTGATATTGATACCTAGAACTTCAGGTATCCCTTCCTCTCCAACCATTCAACCTGTGGATTTGTGTATCTCCAAATGACATCACACTTCTCATCCTGAAAAGACCAGGGGACAACAACTACAACGTCTCCCTCCCTTATCCATATCTTCTTCCTAAGCTTTCCTGGAATTCTACCAAGCCTCTCCTTCCCATCCTCACACTTAACCTTAACATGCCCCCCTCCAAGCATCGTAGTAACAATTCCAAACATCTCCCTCCTACTCCTATCTGGGAGTCTAACCCTTATTACCTCCTCCAGCCTCTCACCTCCCCTCAATTTTTACCCTCACATTTTCAATAATCTTGTTTAAATACTTTGCCACAGCCCTCTTTAGATCGAGAGGATGAAGTTCACCAGATTTGAAATCCTCTATCAACTGTTCTGGACTTTCATATGTCACATCACCACCATACCTTTGATCCCTCTCAACCTTTAAAACATTGAAGCGTGGTAGTATGTGGTGTATTGCAATCTGGACTATTGGATTGTTGTCTGTATCTCTAGCTGGACAGTAAGCCTTCATTATCTTTCTTTCAATAACTTCAGCAGAATCCCTTACGGATACATAGTTACCCTTTGAAGAACTCATCTTCTCACCATCCAAACCCAACAGTATGGGTGTGTGTAGGCATATTGGTGCCTTGTAACCCAACTTCGGTAGGTTGTCCCTTGCAAGCATGTGGATTTTACGTTGATCAGTCCCACCAACAGCCAAATCTATACCCAAGTGTGCAATGTCCAAAGCCTGCATTAGGGGATATATCATCTGAGAAACCATTGGATCCTCCTTCCTCCTGCTTATCTCATCCATGCTCCTCCTAGCTCTGTTTAAAGTTGTCATCCGAGAGAGTTTGAGGACGTCGAGCATGTAATCACTTTCAAGCTGAAAGTCACTACCCAAGACAAACTTGGCTTTACCTTCATCCAAGCCCAACGCTACGAATGCTCTCCTGTTAAACTCTGCAATCTTCCTTATCTCATCAAAGTCACCCTTCTCGTTCAAGTAGGCGTGGAGGTCTGCAAGCAAAACAACTATCTCAAACCCAGCCATCTGAAGATCTATCAACTTCTGAACTGTCATGATGTGTCCAAGGTGAATCTCACCACTTGGCTCATATCCAACGTAAGCTCTTGGCTTCTCCTTTGTCTCCAACAGTTCTAAGAGTTCATTCTCTGTAACAATCTCAACCGAATTCCTCTTGACAATCTCCAATCTACGTTCCAAATCCATACCCCTTGAATGGTGAGAATGTTTAAGAATGCTACGACTGATTGAACATGCAACAAAAGTTGGCACTCCTTTAAGAGGTTGAGAACTTAAGAAACTTAAATTAGGTTTCTCTCGTTGTCTTGTGTGTCAACTTTGGATAAAAATTTTATATTTAAGCTTTTGCCTTTAGACATGTCCCATCTTGGATTAAAATTACTTAAAACCAAAATTTAAAGTGATCCCATGAGAGTAACGGTTTGTGAGATCTCAGACGAGAATTTCTTGAGGGATTGGCATGAACTGACTCAACACGTTAGAGATGAGAGGAGTGAATTGGTAGTTTTACCTGAGATGCCCGCTTATCCCTGGTTTGCCTCATCAAAGTTTGATGAGGAGGTTTGGATGAGGGCAGTGAAGTCTCACGATGATCCAATCTACTCGATTTCCCAGCAGCGGTAATTTCAACGAGACCAGTCCAGGAGGGAATTAAGAGGTTGAATCAGGCATTCTTCATGGATGGAGGTTTGTATCATCCAGTTCGATGCAAATACTACCTACCAGAATGCGAGACCAAGTGGTTCGGCAGGGGGAACAAGGAATTTCAAGCTGTCAAAATCCGCAATGCTCTGGTTGGAATTT
>QMZE01000314.1 GCA_003663025.1 Archaeoglobales archaeon | reverse complement strand
TGTCCCAGCAACAATAACGCTGAGGATCATACACATACCAACGAACACGATAATCTTTGAAGGAGACGTCCTAGTTCAGTAAATTTTTTATTTTTATGAGGGATCGTAAGGCTGTAAGTGATGTTATTGGAGTAATTATCTTAGTTGCGATACTGGTTGTTCTTACTGTAATCGTTTCAAAGTTTGCATTTGGAATTCCAAATATAAAGAAGATTCCAAAGGCTAAGATTGATTTTTTAAGTATAAAGAGAAATATAACTGCTGAAAGTCGTCATGACGGATTCTATATAAAGCTTATACATAGAGGAGGAGACTCCATTCCATTCAGGGATCTTAAGGTTATAATTCATTCTCACGGTGAACATGATGGATGGGCACCAGATGACCGAACAACAATCCTTGAAAGCTACACAAACGAAGTCTGGAAGGTTGGGGATTACCTACTCATAAAGACTATGAAAGAATATGGAAACTTATCTAGTGGTGCGGTTGGAATGTTAAACGGTGAGAAGGAAGTTCTACTTGGTAATGCAATCACCGAAGATCTCAACTACACATACAACATAAACATCAAGATAATAAATTTGAATTCCAATACTGTCCTTTATGAAATAAATGCTATGCTTCCAGAGAAGAAGGAGAGTGGATTTCTGGTGAAGTGATGAGGGGAGTTGGTTATCTGACGGGTTTAATCTTAATGATCATAATAGCTGTAATATTTTCAACCTTAATTACAAATCCATCCATCATATCCAAGCTAAAGGGTGCACCTAAGGTTATGCTGGAAGTTCACGCCGTTCATTACAAAAACACAAACGAATCCAAGTTAACGATCATACACAAGGGTGGAGAACCCTTAGATCTGAAGGATGTAGCAATTTTCCTCTATTCAAAAGATCTAAAGAAGAAACTTGAAGTGAAGTTTGGATCTGGATTCAGATCGCTCGTAGGTTACTACTACAAACTGAACAGATCTGAAACAAATCCAAACAGTCACAATCCAGAAGACATAGTATTTTCAGAATTTGTATTCTCAAGAGTTGAGAACCAAATAAGTTATCGTTGGGGGGCTGGAGGGCCAAATGGGCTTAAAAACTACTTTGGAGTTGAGTGGATAGGTGAAATAGTTGTGGATGAGGGAGATTACACGTTCTACCTAACCTCAGATGATGGTTCCTGGTTGTGGATAGATGACAACCTGATAATAGACAACGGTGGGTTGCACAGTGAGAGGACAGTATCAAAGAGTGTTCATCTGTCGAGTGGAGTTCACAGGATAAGGGTTAAGATGTTTGAGTGGACTGGGGCTTCAACATGTATCCTACAATGGAGTGGGAAGGATATGCCCATTCAGGTTGTTTCAAAGGTTAAGAAGGTTCAGAAGGATGTCTTGACAGTCTTAGACTCTGTCACATTTGACGTTCAAGGTAACCTCTCAGACGTTGTGAAGGTGAAGGTAATACACATACCCTCTGAGAAGGTTATAGTCATGAGGGATGTCTTAGTTGAGAAGAAGGAGAGAGAGTTTCTAAGTGGTTTGAAGGCTTACTATTATACGGATGAGAGCTGGACAAATCTCAAGACAGTCAGAGTTGAGGGGAAGATTTGGTATGCAGATTCTACGAGTGGTTTCAGTTCAGAAATTCCAAACTGGCCAGAACCCATAATAAACAAGACAGATTCATTCAGTGTGAAATGGGAAGGTTACCTCTACGTTCCTTCCGATGGAGATTACACGTTCTATCTAACCTCAGATGACGGTTCCTGGTTATACATAGATGGAAACTTGATAATAGACAACGGTGGATTGCATTCCCCCCTGGAGATGAGTGCAACCATACATCTGGATAGGGGTTTCCACAGGATGGAGTTGAAGTTCTTTGAGCATTACGGTGGTGCTGTGATAAGACTTGAGTGGGAGAGATTTACCCAACAGCAACCTCAGAAGGAGTTTTTGAATGCTGATTGGAGGGCATACTACTATGAGGATGAGGGTTGGAAGAATCTTGTAAACGTTACAAATCACAACAGGATAAGGTTTGCAGATGCTTGGAGTGGTTGGAGTTCGGATATTCAGAATTGGCCAGAGCCCATCATAGGTGAGACTGACACTTTCAGCGTAAACTTCTCGGCTGATATATACATGGATGAGGGGGATTACACGTTCTATCTAACCTCAGATGACGGTTCCTGGTTATACATAGATGGACAAATAGTGATTGACAATGGAGGTTTACATTCACCTAGAGAGGTTGGTGGGAGTGTCCATTTGAGTGAAGGAAATCACAAGTTTGAAGTTAAGATGTTTGAACACTACGGTGGTGCTGTGATCTATCTGAAGTATGCGAAGGGACAGTTTGGAAGGTCTCCAGTCACATCACTCTACCATGCAAGGTGATATGAGAATGATGTTGTAGCCATACTGTGTTTCAAAGCAAAGTCAGAAGTTATGCCATTTATACGATACTGGGAAAATTGAAAATCTTTCAAATGTAGGTTTGCACAATGGGTCCTAAACGTATCATTCAAAAGTTTTGAATGTCTTAATCTCGTATCCCTTCAAAGGTAGTCTGTTTTTGGATACTGTCGATGTTGTAGATGTTTCAAGCATGAGA
>QMZE01000313.1 GCA_003663025.1 Archaeoglobales archaeon | reverse complement strand
TAGTTAAACTCATAGAGGGAGTTACAAAAGCTATAAAATAACAAAAGGTGATCACAAAAATGCAGAGACTAAAAACACTATCACTAATCCTAATACTATGCCTATCTATACTACTCACTATAGCCTATGCTGGTATAAGTGTAGTCTATAGAACTGATTTACCTACAAAATATTTTGCACCTTCATCTTATGCTATAACATGTCTTACAAAAGCAGACAACTATGGAATAAATGAACATGCTACATCTACAGCAAACAATTTGAATATCACATCTTATGATCAATTTCCAATTACACTTCAGTACGCAAATGATGAATATGATTATTTTGCGTGGCACTATGAAGATTTAGGTAACGTACCTTCAAATACAGTAGTCTATGTCTATTTCAATATTAGTCAAATAGCAATTGCAGAGGGAGGAAAAGCTGTAATCTTTGCTAATCTTTATACACAATATGACGGTACTAATTATTATAATGATGTTCAGTACATACTGTGTAATGAAACACATGTATGGCTTACAGATTATGTAAATGAGGGAGAGGATACCATTTCAACATGCTTTACTGATGCAGAAGGATATGCAATTGTAAATATTACAGCTTTCGACCCAAGTGTACAATTGATAATTTGTATGAAAATGAAATTCTTAGATGAAAATTATAAAGCATACCACTACGATACTTACATTATACAAAATAATCAAATAATCCTTAGTTACAACTATAATAGAGATATTTCATGTTACTCTAGTAGCTATCTCCCTACAGCTGTAGTAATAGCTAAGTATCAAGTAACATTAGCCGACTGTTTCGTTTCCTATGATGCACCTGATGTACTACTTTCAGAAGGAACTACTACTGAGACTACTACTGAAAGTAAATGGCTTAACTTTTCAGTTAATCCTTCTAGCTACACAATAAAGTATTACAATTATTCAACAAAAGAAGTATTAAAAGTAGGCACAGGCTCACTAAGTGAAATATATCCATACAATTCTACAATTTTAGTGAAAATCTTTGATGACGAGGGTAATAAGAAATTTGAAAGTAAATATACCATGACTAGAGACTATGACATTTACATAGATTTTGAATTTGAGAGAGCTAAATATAATTTAACTATAAAGGTCTATGATGAGCTGTTACGTGAAATGACTGCAGATTATATTTACATAGATAGTAAATCATGGAGAAGTGTAAAAGAGGTCTCAGTAATAGTAAGTGAGGGATCACATAGGATAAGAGTTTACAGAGAGGGATATAAGGAATTTGATAACGTGGTAGAAGTAAATCAAAATGCCACTTATTGTATAACTCTAGTACCTAAGACATCTAACTATACTAGTGATATAGGAGTAAGTACACCTGTAAATGCCACAATAGAAGAGGAGCTTTATACTAATACCACTCTCTATAATCCCCCAAGTGAATTGGAAAAGGATTACTATGGCTTTATATTCAGAAATGAGCGAAGTAATGATGTAACCATAGTGGTCTATGGCACTAAGGGAACTCTCACAGGTGGATGGGTTAAAGTGCCATTAGCAGAAGTTACAATACCAGCTAATGGAAACGAAACACTAACATTATATGTAGATGATGTTAATGCATACATGAACTATAAATGGGGAGAATATGGACAGTGCTTTATAATTGAAGATAAAAGCACAGGAAAAACAATTGTTGAAGCACAAATGGATGCTTTCAAAAATACATATAGAATTATCGTTATTAGGGATAATGTAGGCATGGTTATAGGAGGAAAAGGTGCAGTAGGGGGTACTCTAGCATTTGGCACTACACTAGGAATACTCTACATGTTACTACCAATAATGATAGTGCTTTCCTTAGTTTCAGCACTCACTAAGATGATTAAAAGGAGTACTAGATAAGAGAGTGAGATAATGGGGAGAAAATTAACTTTTTTTGATGTAAAGGCTAAGAGGAAATTCTCAACTTCAAAATATGTAAAAGTAAAGAGGAAAGTTAGAGGTTCTACCACTACTTTCGCTGTAGCTAGAAGTCCTTTTAGTGGTATAAAATGTTATAGAGTATTGAAGAGAGGAAAGAGGAGAGGGAGAGGCTAATGGGGAGAAAAAGGAAAGTAATGAGATTTAAATCAAAAGAGGCTTACTTAAGATGGTTAAGATATGGTCATGCAACTAAAGTTTTTGAGAAAACGCCAGGTCATGTAACAGTGTATATAAGAGGAAAGAGACATAGAGTAAAACATGTAAGACCTAAACGAAAGAGGAGAAAGAGGAGAGTGAGAAAGAGATGAGTGAGGAGTTAGAAGAGTTAGAGGAATTAGCTGAAAGAGTACCACAGACTACTTTATTTCTATTATATGGAGAGGCTTTACCTTACTTACTACTCTTTAGTGCTTTTATTTCAGTTATTGATATTTGTAATGAAATCAGTAAGGTTATCGAAAGAGAGGAAATGAGAGAGTGCATGAAAAAGAGATCTTTAAAGTAATAAGTAAAAATAGAGATTTTTTATGTGGTCTTTCATTAGGAATATCAATTAGTATCTGTGTTTACTACTTTCTCATTAAAGATCATGCAAATGTGGTTTTAGGTCTAATTCTATTATGTCTAATGATATTGATTTT
>QMZE01000312.1 GCA_003663025.1 Archaeoglobales archaeon | reverse complement strand
TTAGAATTATTAAACGAGTTTATCATAAAACTATAGGCAAGTTTTTCTTAAATCATGTTGCAGATAGAATAATATCACTAAACGAATGGGAGAAAGAGCAATTAGTTAAAGAAGGAATTATGAAGGAGAAAATAGTAATCGTACCTAATGGTGTAGATGAATTAGCATACATCTTACCGAAACGGAGGGGGAAGTATGCGAAGTATGAGCCTTACCTGCTGTTTATTGGAAGAATAAACAAAGTAAAGAATATAGATCTTGCCGTGAGATATCTCAAAGGCCTTAACGGCGTTAACCTCATCATTGTAGGTCCTCTACAAGATAGGAAGTACTATCAATATTTGAAAAAGCTCGTTTCAGATCTTGGTTTAGTGGGAAAAATCTTCTTTTTCGGAGAGATTCATAATAAAGAGAAGTATGAGCTTATAGATAATGCACTAGCCCTCGTACTGCTTTCATATAATGAGGCAGAACCTATAGTTATTAAGGAAGCTATGGTTAGAGGAAAGCCTGTAATTGTAAGCAATATTGCTGTATTTAAACACCTCATAGAAAACGGCAAAAATGGATTCATAGTCTCTAATCAGAGAGACTTCGAAAAAGCAGTAAAACTCTTATTAACAAATAATGTTCTCAGGTCACAAATCTCTAAGTTCAACAAGAAAAAAGCTACTTCGTGGAGATGGCAATTTATAGCTGAGATTACAATAAAAGTCTACCGAGAGGTAATGAAACAATGAACAAAGTGGTCTTATTTAGACCTGGCTCAGCAAATCTTGAAGAAGAGTTCGTAACTATAGGGACAGAGTTTGTAGTTAGGAAGGCTTTAAATGCGAACGAGGTACTCAAAGTTTACTCGCCCTATGGCTCAAGTGTTTATAAAGCCTTGTCATCGATCTCTCCAAGATTATCTAAAGTTTTACAGTTACTAATCTCTTCTAACATGCGAGAAAAGATAACTTATAGAATAAAAAGAGGGAGGGTATCAAATGCTTTTGAATACATAAGGTATTTACCATTAAGAGAATATCGCACTATAATTCTTAGTGGTTGTATGTTAACTTATTACTATGTAAATAAGGATTTAAATTCTTGCTTGATATGAAGGATAAAATTGATATTTTACTCATTGGTATTGGAAGTAAGAGTTATACTAGGGCTGAAGTAGATGCTGTAAGAAAATTTCTTATTAAGTTGAGACCGAGACTGTTGGTGACAAGAGATCTCATAGCCTTTAGTTTATACAAAGACTTCGTTGAGCATAGCTTTAACGGAATCGATCCAGCATTTTATGTATCGGACGTATTTAAACTGCCGAAACTACAACCTGATCATGTCCTACTTAATTTCGACCACATTAATGAGCCAAAAATAGATTTCCAAGAAACATTATTAGTTAGAACTCATAACTTAACAAAAGGTTTTCCTAAGCATTGAACAAAACAAAAGAACTTCTTTATCTCCGATACCCCTTACGATTATTTAACGTTAATAGCTAACGCAAAAGACGTTCATATTAATAGCGTGCATACAGCTGTAGTTGCGGTCTCATGTGGAGTTAAATGGAAATATTATGGCAAAAGTATCAGAAGAGCCATTTTGGATAGAGTAAAAGATAGAGATCTAAAACGAGAAAAACAGGTCATGATAGAATTTATAAGAAGCATGCTAACATAAAGGTGAATTAGATTTGAGAAAATCTAGTATTGTTGCTATGGAGCTTATTATAGTTGCATTAATACCAGTTGTATGTGTTATCTCATGGTTTAGAGGACAATATTTCATAAAAACTCTTGATAGCCTCTTTGGGTTTAATCACTTTGTAAAAAGTTACTATTGTAAATACATATGGAAGGATTGGATATCATTTGGAGTACCATTTCCAGATCAAAATTCTATGTTACTTCATGAATTCTTAAATGCGCTTCTTAATGCCTTCGGATTATACCTAGGGCAAAAAGTTGCTTTCTATATATTCATCGCAAGCTCTATTCTCTCTTTCTGGTTATTTTTATTCATGATATCAAGAGAAGTTAATCATATTGCAAGTTTTGCAAGAATTGTTGCTTCGCTTTTCTATACATTCAATTTATTCTCTATAAGCTTCTTCTGGTGGCATCATATGGGTTTAATAATATATTGGATTGCCTTCCCAATACTGTTTCTATCCCTTCATAGACTTGTAATCTCCGAAAAGATAAGGATAATTGATTACCTTACTATACCTTTGATATCTACATTATTTGCATCAGCTATAAATCCATTATCTATCTCCATTTCTTTGTTTGCATTCACGATATATGTATTAATGTGTGTCCTTATGAAAGTGAACTCCTTCAAGGTGATGGTAAAACGGATACTTGAAGTATTCGTATTGACACTATTAATCAATACTTGGTATCTACTTCCTCAACTAATAACCTTAAAGGAGCAGTTAATTATCGCTCGAGGTGGCATAACTAATCCTGAGGTTTCAATTAAGGCTTTTGAGTATGCAAGTCGCTATACGACACTACTTAACGTCCTTGGATTGAGAGGAAATAAGCTGATATATGTTAAATATATGACTGATTACTACTACAATTGGGCCCCAGTATATATCCATAACACCTTCATGATA
>QMZE01000311.1 GCA_003663025.1 Archaeoglobales archaeon | reverse complement strand
GTGCTGAAGGACGGCGACCCCGTTTACATCGCAGATTTGTATTCGCAGGCTCGTGCTTCCATCTCTGAAGCGGTGAAAAACGCTCTAAAACCCTTCCTGCTTGCGAAGGAAATTGAGAAGGATGTCTCTGCGATGTCAGATGTCTTCGCAACGGATGTCGCAATCTCCGAAGATGGTCGCCTGAGAATTCAACTCACCGTGAACATAGAAGCATACTCATACCTTAAGAAAGTTCCAGCAGGCGAAGCATCAGCAATCATAAGCATGCTCAACGAAGGCAAGGTCATTCCTGCAAACTCATGGTTTGAACAAGATGTTACAGTAATGAAAAACGACTATGTGAATGTGCAGTTCTACCCTGATGCAAGGGTTAGCGTCCTTCTTTTCAACATAGGTTCAGCATGATGCGAGAAAATTCTCGCTCACTCTTCCGCTCCAATTGAGACGGAAGGCTCTGGCTCTGTGTATTTACGAACACGCACAATATCAACAAAAAGGTCAGTCTCAATATTATTTTCCCAAAATCCGCCAAAAACCAACTTTGAGGGAGCAGGATTGCCTGATAAGGTATCTACTTCTACTCCATCAATCCAATATTTTACAGTGTTCCCCATTCTCGCAAGACTAAACTCGTGCCACTTGCCTGTATCTCTGGCTATCCCCGAATCATAGAAAGTGCCACCTAATCTATATCGCCAATTAGTATGATTAGCATCATCACCTATTATTATAACATCTCCGTCTCCCAATTCCATTACTCCTTGTGGAGAGCTATGTAAAAGATACGCATCTGCTCTAATATTGTCAATAACCTTGCCAAAATCATGCCGAATATAAGTGTCAAAAGAGGCTGTTGTTCCTGCATGGTAAATCCGACATGATTGCTTACCTTGCTTTGCATAAAGAGTTGAAAGTTCTATTGTTCCTCCATCCAAGACTATCTCCCATTTACTTAAATCTGTCTCAAAATCGTCAAAAAACTCAAAAGTCGCATCGCCGTCACTCGCACTCGCAACCGTAGGATTACCATAATACATAAAAATCTCTATCTCAGAGTTCGCAGGAATCTCAGGAACTTTCACCCATATAATCGCCTCTTCTGCATCAGGGTCATACTTCTCAATCCAGTATGAGAGCATTTCCTCTTCAGGATAATAGCAGAACCTTATATCCTCGCCAGCACTGCGAGCATGTGTAAAAATAGGGTCTCCCGCACCTAACACTATCTTTATCTGATAATCTGTGAGCGTATTACCGCTCAACTCTTTGATATGAACCTTCCGCCTATATATATAGGCTTTACCATCTGGAAGCAGATAACCCATATACGCCCATCTATTTATAAGTTTCCCTCCTCTGAAAATTGAAATGTAACGACCATCCAGCACAAGCGTCTTATCTCCTATCTTACCGACTTCTACCATTCTATATCACCTACGAAACACGAGCAGGCTTCGCACCACCGCCCACATAGACATCGCACCTTATCCTTTCTAAGACATCCGAAGGACTTAAAAACTCTGCGAAAACCTCGTGTGGCTTCTCTTCCGATACTGCTGCGGGATTTCCGTAATATAGCCATAAGTCAGTTGCGCCGAGAGGCAGATAATCTACTTTCACCCATATAATACTCTTGCCTTTATAGCACCATCTCTCAATCCAGTATGGCAGTTTCGTTTCACCGTCTTCTTTCGTTATTCTTATGTCCGCACCATCCTCACGAGCCTTCCCATAATCAAAGTTCTCAGGCGTGAGGACTATCATCACAGCGTAATCGCTCACTTCTTGCGTCCAATTGTGAATCGTGATTCTGCGCCTGTATCTCCACTCAGGGGAAAGCCAATAAATAATTTTGTATTCGTAAGATGCTTCCGTCTCTGCCGTGATGGAAGATGCGTAAAGCGTCACATCATAGAAGCACGAAGGAATGAGAGATGCATCAAGCGCATGCAGGGTTTCTTCAATAGTTGCGACGCCTTCAGCATCCGCATCTGCGGAATAGAGCGTTGTGTTCAGTTCAGCGACGACCTCTGGCACGAGGTCTAATGCGTATAGCGTCTCATACATATTGAGATTTGTCACAGAAGAGATGTCTAAGGATTCAAGGAATGTATGCACGGTAGCATAGCACGCAGCAACGGATGCGTCAAGCGCATATAGGGTTTCCTCCATCACAGCGAGAATTTCCGTGTATAGGATTACCGCAGGTATGAAGGTAGGAACTATCTCGCATACTGCGGACACGGGTGCATCAGAAGTCAGAATAGTAGGAAGGTCATAGGAAGCGAATACATTTGCAAGTGCTGATACTATGGGTGGGAGGTCATAGGCGAGAGATGCTTCCACAGAGGCGGAAACTATGGGTGGTAAATCATAACTTAAAAGCATCTGAACTGCTCCCTGCACAAGTGGCGGGAAATTATAAGTCAATAAGATGTCGCCATACCCGCTCACGACTTTTACCGTCTCCCCGACTGTTGAAATCGGCAGAAACTCCGTGATGTGCGGAGGGAAATCGTATATCAGTGAGATAATCTGCTCAAGCGAAAGAGAATACAAAGTCACCTGCAATTCGGGAAGCAGCTCAATAGGCACATCAAGCGAATAAAGTGTAACGCTCACGGGTGCGAGAACTTCTGCGAGT
>QMZE01000310.1 GCA_003663025.1 Archaeoglobales archaeon | reverse complement strand
GAAAGATGCATTGAAAACTTGGCTGATAGAGACTATGGAGAATTTAGCAAGGAATTGAAGACGATTACTAAGCAAATTTCGTGGGGAATTCCAGTTAGGAAAGTGATAATGGATTTTGTCAAACGGACTAAAAGCTGGATTACTCAGATTGTAATGTTCTTGCTAATCGAGACCATTGATGTAGGCGGCGGAACGGTCGCAATGATTGAATCATTGGCGAGGTTTAATACCATGACCCAAGAGGTTGAAAAGGAAAAGAAGATGGCTGTTCGCCCCTACGTTATGATTCCTTACTTTGCCGCTATTTTGTTGGTCGCCACAACAGTTATGACGTTGATGTTCACTGCAAAAACAATCACTGTAGGTGGAGCAGAGAGCCCAGCTCAAAACATAGACCTAGATTACTTGACAAGTATATTTACGACTTCAACTATTGTTCACAGCTACTTAATAGGGCTAGTAGGAGGTAAAATTAGCGAAGAGTCCATAGCTGCTGGATTTAAACACTCAGCTTTGCTTGTGATATTGGCTGTTTTAGCGGCTAAGCTTGTTCCGATGTTTATAAACTTCTAGAGGGAATAGAATGGGAAGGTTAACGAGGAAGATTTGGAGAAAAGGTCTGAAAAGAAGTGTTAAGGCAATTAGTCCTGTAATCTCCAGTGTAGTGCTCACCGGAACAATAGTTGCCCTTCTTTTTGTTACATTAGCGTTTGCAAACGATTTTCTTACAGCGAGACTTGCCGAAAACGAATTTGCTGCAATGAAGCAGTTTATGCGAAACGTTGCACTGCAAATCGATAATGTCGCTTGGATTATTGGAAGAACTCAAACAATTCGCTTTTCAAGCAGATATGGTCATCTTGATTTTGTTGAAGCAGCAATAACTTATGCTATTACAATTAAAAAAAGTGATGGTACTACAGAATGTATTGCAACCAATGTTATAGGTATGCTCGTTTTCAACATGCCAGTTGATAAGTATTCTTTGGGGAATGACTATTTTGAGCTTGTTTTCCCATCTGAAAACTCCTTTGTTTTCAACGGGACATCAGCTCCGGTTGCAAGAGTTTTTGTTTCAGAAAAAATACCCATGGCTGATGGAAATTACATAAGGGTAGCCGTTGTTCCGTGCATAAGAATGTTGAGGTCTACGATAAATTCGGGTAACACCACAAGTTTCCGCTATAAACTTCATCTACCAATTCTAAGGGCTGGACAATTTCTGCATAAATCACAAACTATTACTCTCATTTCACAATACGTGGCATCAAGCACAAAAACCGATGTTGTTGGATTTAATGTGACAATTTCGTTCCCAAGCAGTCCAGAAGGGTTCGACCTAGAATTCTTCCACTTTAACTCTTCGCAGTTCTCGGTTAATTTCCCTAAGGCTTCATTGTTAGAAGTTTACGTAAGTAATGTTACTTTGTCATTGGGGGTGCATTCCTAGGAGGAATCATAATGGCGCATGTAACAATTGAATATATCATTATGATTCCTCTGCTCATTCTGCAGATTTTCCTCTTTCCTTGGGCAACAAGTTCCATGATGAACATATGGGTGAACGCTAGGAGGAACTTAGCATTAAAAGATGCAGCTGGCAATATTGGAAGTGCAATTCAACAATTGTATTCATCTCTTAGTTCAAGTGAAATATTGACTGGAACAATAGTATACGTTCCAGAACTCCCGCCCTATATAGAAGGATGCCCATTCGAGGCAACTGGCCATATCTACCAAATATCCAATTCCAGCAAAATTCTGAAGATTACCCTTAAATTAATGGTTTATGGAAATACTGCAGAGACATCGGTTATTTTAGGCGAAAGCGCAGAATGGCATGACTCCAAATTCATCAGTAATTCAACAGATGCAGCTATAGTAATCACCAAGTATTCCAACGGAAGCTTAGTTTTCACGTTCAGGAGCTGAAAAAATGGCAGGTTCAACCATAGACCATTTGTTCGCCTTAACAACCTTCCTCGTAGCATATCTGATTTTTGTTAGTTTATTCAGTCAAACCATTCAAACCGCCATTTTATACCAACGTCACCGCCAGCTTGCAGTAAAATGCAGCGATATCCTTGACAACATCTTGTTAACTCCTGGAATTCCTTCAAATTGGGGAGAAACAAATCTGATTCCTTCAAGTTTTGGTTTGCAACATCCGAATTTAGGAGGGTATACGTTGAGTCCATTTTCTGTGTTGCGTTTATCACCTTTAGAAGAAACCGTTTATTATAATCGAACCGGAGAATGGTATAGCAATTACAGTCTTGGTGAAGGCATATACTTACTTACTCCCCTTTCTTCTTCTCTTAATTACAGCACAGTTGCAACATTGTTGGGCATAAATGGTTCCTACGGTTTCCAATTAGTCGTAAGCCCTCTCATTAACGTAGACGCACAAGAAGTGAATTCGAATCCGTTAACAATCGAAGTTTATGTTGGAAGTATTAACGGTCCCATTTCTGGAGCCAATATAACATGTTACGTTTATAGAATTTATAAACCAGAAGATAGCGATTATCCCGCTTTTACCACATTGATTCAAAACGCATCAACTGGAGAAGATGGAAAAGCAACCTTACAATTTTCAGGGGTTAACGTATCAAACGAAGCCTACGTGGCTATAATTCATGCCTTTATAGG
>QMZE01000309.1 GCA_003663025.1 Archaeoglobales archaeon | reverse complement strand
GCTTATAGAGTGAGCCATGAACGTTCCAGCCATGTTTGCATCGACAATCAGCACCGCGTAATTCGGCTTCCTAAAGGCACCCTTCCTTAACTCATCGACTGCGTAGCCCGATAGTACTTCCATCAACATTTCATGGACATCCCTATCGTCAAAGCCGAACAGTTCTGACACCGTAAGCTTTACGGGGCGGAGGGCTTCGAAGTCCTGGAAGGGCTGAGCTTCTCCCATCCTCCTATGCCATAGCTCTCTCCCAAGTTCATATAGAGCCCAACAGGTTGTACAAACATAGTCATCGCCTAGCTTCCTTGAAGCAGCCGAGGAATAGCACCATGAACACTTCTCAACAACTCCAACAAGTTCAACTCTCCTTGAATGAAGGAACGACTTCTCAACGTCCAATGCCCTAGCGATCTCCCTCCTAACCTGAATATAGCTAGGCGAGATCTTAGTCTTCGCAACGACGCTTCCTAAACCATTACATACCTCTACGATCTGCTGCTCTGAATCCTGCAGTGACCACTTTAAGTCCTTGAGTACTGAGTCAACAACTTCTTGGAGGTCTAAGTGACGATCAGCTACAACTTGAACTTGTCCGCCTCCCGCTACGACAATTGCTTCAAGAGGATATCCTTTCTCGATCAACTTTATGGGGAGAGCGTATAGACAGACCGCGTCAACCACCCAGCTCCTCGCTTTAAGGGAAGGCAGTTTCTCGGCGGCAGCTATGTAGCCTTGGATATTTCTAAGGTCAACGACGTGAAGCCATGGCCAATCTTCCCCAACTTGATCGCTAACTGGTAGGTCTTTGAGTTTTCGAACCTCTAGACAGAATTGCTCTGTTAACTCCTCCATGCAGCCTGGGTCTACTTTTAGAAGCTGCCTCCACTCATCCCAGCTTAGCTCTCTTGGCTCCCTATAGGGGATCCCAGCCGCCTCACACTTCTTCCTTAGCACATCGCCGATGGCCTTCTTAACGAGTTCGTTATATCGGTCTACCTGAGAAGCCTTTATGTCCGCGTCCCTTAACGCCCTGCTTAGCTTAGTCGATGGAGTGCCGTGGTGTTCTTCAATGACGTAGATGACCTCTCTAAGCACACTCTCGTCGACGAGATCTCTCAATATTCTCTGTGCCAAGTCACAAGAAGCCTCGAGGTGCTTCTCAGGATCTATGGGCTTTCCCATGTCGTGGAGTAAGGCTGCAAGACGTAGGATAGCAAGGTCCTCAGCGCTAAGTCGCTCCCTATTGAGGGCGTGAGAGAAGGCTGATGTGAGGAGTAAGTGCGGAATTAGACCTGAAGTGTTGAAGCCTGGGCGCGTATCAGCTGGGATCTTATTGTAGACTTCTTCAAGTAGCTCGACGGTTTGAGGGTCATCTACTATGGATTTAACCTCTTCAAATACCTTGCCGAGGCTAAGCAACCTTTGAAGCACGGTCAGCGTGCTCCGGAGGTCTTGATAGTCCACGCCTTCACCGAGCTCCGTGGTCCTAGTTAGTAGGAAGCTAAGTAGGAGCTTGTCTGAGGTGATGGTTATGCCGGGGGCTGGGTTTATTATGAGTGGATAACGGTAAAAGAACGCTATGAGGTCAGCTAAGCAGTTAAGCTCAGCGGCTTCTTTAAACACCCCACTCGGCTTGATAACGTTCTTAGCCTTCCATAAGAACTCGCGGAGTTTTTCCACGAAACGTCTCCAGAGCATTCGAGCACTTTCTAAGTCCAAGCTCTCGAAGTGTCTTTGGTTTGGAAGCGTGACGACGTGTCCTCTAACGATCCGCATTACCTTCAACCCCCAGTAGATACTTCCTGAGCTCAGGGGCCTCTGGCTCTAAGACACGGCTTACCCTCCACTCCCGATGAACCCGCTCTGGCTCGATGACCTTGACTTCAACGCCCTCTTCCGTGCAACGCCATACTAACACACCCTCCTCAACGTACGCAAAGCCCATCAACTCTAAGTCCTCAAGTCCCTCGAGTTCGACCTTCCTATAGCACCTAGGGCTTAAGTCGCAGAGATAAAGCACCGCCCCCTCGCTCTTCTTGACTTTCTCGAGGAGCTCGCGTCGCACCATATTGCTAGCCTCCATGTGAAGCAGTCAATTGCTCGAGTTCCCTGAGTTCGTCGTAGTCCCAAGAAACAGCGTCTCCATAATGCGACTTGGCCTCCTCAACGGCCCAGCCAACGAACCTACTTAGCGCCTCCGGCTGATTGATTAAACTCATGCGTAGATGTGGAGGGAGTCTGCTCTGACTTAAGACGTGTTTAGAGAACGCAATAGCCTCAAGCTCGAAGACCACTCTTCCAAACCTGCACCTGTTATGCTGACTACTTCGAACCCTATACTTGCTCTTCCCAAGCAGCATTGGGTTCCATTTTCCATCTCGAAAGCCCATGCCCACAAACAACAAGCCGAGCTCGAACGAATGTAACCTGAAGGATAACGAGCCTTCAAAGACGGCCCCGGGCTTAACAGCCTTGACACTCTCCCCATGGTCAAGCTCCAGCACTTCAAGGAAGTTCCTTGAATCTCCCATCAATGTAAAGGTGCCAAACTCAACCCTACTTGCTAGGCCAGGGGCCCCAAATATGTCGCATAGAACGCAGACGCCACCTACGCTTTCCGGGTCAGTATAGTCGCAAGGTGGTATCCTACTTTC
>QMZE01000308.1 GCA_003663025.1 Archaeoglobales archaeon | reverse complement strand
CTGCAATCCATGTAGCTAACATCCAATCCAGGAATTGTGTTAACGTTGTCAACATTCCTCTCCCTCTTTGTAGGCTCAAACGTTGAGTATGGAGGGTTAAACATCTCGTTCCTAGCGTTAAACCTATCGTGCAGTGTTCTGTCAAGTTCAAGTAGGAACCTCATAGCCCTTCTGTTTGCATTAAGCTTTGGAAGACTTGCATGACTCTGAATTCCATAAACCTTAAACCTAAGCCAAAGTATTCCCTTTTCAGCAATCTCAATCTCATCTCCCCTCTCACTTCCAGCATCGGGAACTACTATAAGATCTTTCCTATCAAAAACACCTCTCTTCAACAGATATCTAATTCCATACTCACTACCAGTCTCCTCATCCGAGACAAAAACCAATCCAAATCCAAAGTCTGGATTGAACTTATCTGCAAGTTTTGAAACGACCTTACCAGCGAATATGGAGGAAACTATAGATTGGTTGTTATCCTCAGCCCCCCTTCCGTATATCTTTCCATTCGTTACGACAGCCTTAAAGGGTGGTGTCTTCCAAAGACTTAAGTCCCCCTCAGGAACTACATCCAAATGTGAAACTATCCAAATGATCCTATCTCCATCACAAACCTTTACAACCAAATTTGGTCTAACTCCACCCTTAGCTCTCTCATCCTTTGCATCAAACCTCTTAACTTCAAAATCCTCCAAAAGACTCTCAACAAACTCAGCCTTATCAAATTCCCCCTCACCACCGTAATCTGGACTCAAAGCCTTGATTTCAATTAGTTTGCATGCTGTCCTCACCATTTCATCCCTAAAACTCTCACAAAGCATTTCAATTTCTTCTTTCATCTGAAATCGCCTTCCATATCTTTTTTTCAAGTTTTTTCACCTCCCTTAAAACTTTCAAATCTTCACTACACTTTAGTCTCTCCACCTCAGCCAATATTCCTGCAAGAGATCTAAAATCTTTTGAAGATTTATCATATATCTCCTTTAGCTTTGAAATTTTGCTTCTTGATAAAAAATCGAATTCAAGAATTTTTAAAAGATCTTTGATTTTCTTTGCAAGCTTCCTCCCATCATCTGTAAATTTCAAAATCTTCCTCCTCCCTTCAAACTCTGACTCTATTACAGCAAACCTCTCAAGCTCACTCAAAATCTTTGAAACGTAGCTTAGGGGTAAATTGACCTCCTTAGCTATCATTGAGGGATACACAACTCTCCTATCCTCCTCAGCTTCAAGTATCTTAACCATTATCTCAGCAACCTTACATTTAATCAAGAGTTCCTTCAGCATGAGTTGAATTTAACAACTGTAAAATAACGCTTCCCATAGGTTGAAACATGAAGATATTTATAAATGGTGAATGTGCATACGTCCCCTTCTCAAAGAAGGTTGAGAGAGAGTTTGGAACTAGAAGAGGTGGTAAAATCATAATTCACCCCATAGAGGTAGCATACATTGTTTTAAATAGGGATGGGGTTGTTGTGGGTGATGGGGAGATGGGGTTGAAAGATGTTATAGATTGGTGCATGGAGAGAGTTGAGAGATTCACATCCATGTATTGTGTTTATGAGGATTTGAAGGGTAAAGGTTATAGAGTGAGATTTCTTGATGATTACATTGTTGGAAATCTTGTATTTTATCCAATTGAGGAGCATGATGAGATTAAAATTGGAGAACTTACAAAGCTTGAGAGATTTGTCCTGTCAATTGTAGATGATGAAAACGAGGTAACTTACTATGTTGTTGAGGAAGTTGACCCTGTTGGAAGGAATGTGGAAGATTTTAAGGCTGAAGGTGTATTGATTGGTAATAGAATTGTTACTGACGAATCCATACACAAACGATACTTCTACGGTAGCCTTAAAGGGGAAAAAACATTTCTTTCAATAATTGAAGGTGCCTATTTGGTGGAGAAGGATAGACTAAAAGTTTACAAGGGTCTTGAAGTTCTGAAATTTGAAGATCTTATAGAGATTGGGAGGATGATGGATTCAAGATTTGAAAGGAGGTTTGAAGTTTACAGGGATTTAAAGGATAGGGGTTTTGTTGTAAAGACTGGATTGAAGTTTGGTAGTGACTTCAGACTATACGAATCACTCGAAGATTCTCACTCAAGATACCTCGTAACGATAGTTGATGACAGACCCTTAAAAGCTTTTGAGATCGTTAGAGCTGTTAGACTTGCCAACAGTGTTAAAAAGAGTATGATATTTGTTTACAAGGATGGAAGAAACAGGTATGTGAAGTTTGAGAGGATCAAAGTTTAACGTCTTTCAACGAATTTTTAATTGACAAATGACGGTTTAATACGACGATAACAGAAAGGCTTAAATTACATGATCTATCATTAAGATTGCCTACTTCTGGGTGATGGTATGTGGGAGCCAAACGTAATATGTATCGCTTGCAGGTGGTGCACGTATCAGGCAGCGGATATGGCTGGAAGTCTTAGATGTTCGTATCCAACAAGCGTAAAGGTTGTTAAGGTTCCATGCAGTGGTAGGGTTGAGCCCGAGTTCATAGTAGAAGCCTTAATGAAAGGCGCTGATGGTGTGATAGTTGGTGGGTGTCATCCAGGGGACTGTCACTATAAGGAAGGTAACTACAAAGCTTTAAGGAGGTTCAAGATACTTCAAAAGATACTTGACGAACTTGGAATTGAATCTGAGAGG
>QMZE01000307.1 GCA_003663025.1 Archaeoglobales archaeon | reverse complement strand
GTTGCAACTGCCGTGTCTGTTATATCATTGGAGGTTGCACCAAAGTGAACCCACCTCGCAACCTCCTCATCCAAAACCTCACTTATAGCCTTCACGAGAGCCATCACGTCATGCTTTATCTCCCTCTCTATCTCCTTCACACGCTCTGGAGTAACCTTCAAAGCCCTATCCTCAGCCTCCTTAACCTTATCCTCATCTATGTAACCCCTCTTAGCCAAAGCCTTAAGCAGAGCAATCTCAACCTTGATCATCCTCTCTATCTTGCTCTTCTCACTCCAAATAACCTTCATCTCCTCAGTTCCATACCTGTAATCTATCGGATGAACGATCATAAGGTCTATACGTGTAAGGTTATTTAAACCGTTAACTTGCTCCGCTGAATTTAAAAAAATTAACATAACTTGCAATTCAATACGAACCAATGAGTAAAAGTAGATTGGACTTAAAGAATTCATGGTAGTTCAATTTTGATTATGTGTTGTTAAGCTTTTTAATTAAAGTTGACGGAATAAACATTATGTGTTAACAGTAGACCAGCGTTTTGAACAAACCTAAAGAGTTTTCTCACCAATTCGTATCCGTTCTCATCAAATCTAAAAATTAGAAAACTGATGTATCGACGACTATCATCGTCTCTCCTTTAAAAATTCTTTTAACACGTCCTCATTCACTTTTCTACTGAATTTCTCCAAGATGTCAGCTATACCTTCCTTAATCTCTATTAAAACCCTTGCACCTTCCTCAAGCTCTACACTCTAAAGTTGTTTAAATACGCCTTTTTCCCATATCTTTAAATCACCCAAAACCTTACAAATAGTTTTCTCAAATGGAATACACTTTAAAAATATGGTTTGTATATTTCTGAAGTGGAGTTAAGAGATACCTAAAAAGAGAGCTAAAGCAATTGCAAAATTACTGAAAACTTATAAACTTATAAAATTTTGTGGTAGTGTTAACACAATGTTATGATTGTTGATCTTCTCAACGTTTCTCTCTTGCTCTACACTCAGCTTTTGCCTCCCTTTCCTCAAGTATCTTATCCAACCAAACAAGTAATGCATGGTTACACCTATCCCCCAACCAAAGAGTGGATAGAAGAACCAAATCTTCTTGGGTGTGTATGTGAGGTTGATTGCAATTAGCATGGCATTGACAAAGAGGTAAACCGTTAGATGTATCAAAAATCCCCTCCTTTCCTCTTCCTTCCTTATCTCTCTGTATGCCCTCTTGTATTCCTCCAACGAAATCATTTTCTTATTTTGATTTTATCTTACTTAAGGTTTTCAAAAATGTTCAATGTTTCCTCCTTAAAGCCTTGAATATTATCCTCCTATCTTCTTTTGCAACCTCTCTAACACAAAACCACTTACCCCTAACCTTAATCAGATATGGACATCTACCCTCATACCCAAGTATGCAGAGCTGACAGTCTTCGGGATAAACCCTCTTTATGTTATACTTCTCAGCCAACAGCTCGATGAACATAACCATAAAAAGATTTATTGTATCTGCTTTTAAGCTTTGTCAATATGCTCAAGAGAGAGAAAAAGCTTGAAAGGAGGATTGCAAAGGAAAGAATTGAGATACTGTTTGGTATGATGGAGAAGATGAAAAATAGGGATTACGAGCTTTCAAGGAGATACGTTGAAATTGCAAGGAGGATATCGATGAGGTATAGGATAAGGCTTCCAAAGGAGTATAAGATGAGATTCTGCAAGAGGTGTCTCTATCCTTACAAGGATGGCAAATTTAGGGTTAGAATTTCAAAATCTCGAGTTATAATAACATGTTTGAACTGTGGATACGTTAGGAGAATTCCAATAAGACCCAAGGGGAAAAATTTAAAATGTTAACATCCAAACCCTGCAAGGTGTTGGTATGATGGATGTGTTGAGAGAGAAGGCTTTGGCTCTGGCTGAGGAGATAACAAAACTTGAGGAGTATTCAAAGTTTTTGGAGTGTGAGAGGGCTTTGAAGGAGGATGAGGTTGCACAGAGGTTGCTCGTGGACTTCCAACAGAAGCAGCAGGAGTTTGTTGCAAAGCAGATGAGTGGTGAGTTTGATCAGGATCTCATGAACGAGATTACTGAGATACAATCAAAACTAAGTGCCAGGGAGAGTGTTGTGAACTTCATAGATGCATACAACAGACTTTTAACGACACTTGCAGAGGTTTTGGATTTGATAGGTGAGAGGATAAAGGTTAACATTGCTGAAGTTTACAGGAGATAGATGTCGAGAGTTAGGGAATACATGACAAGAAAGGTTGTAACACTGAATCCAAACGATACAGTTAAAGATGCAATAAGACTCATTAAGGAATCTGGACACGACAGCTTTCCAGTTGTAGAGGATGGTTGCCTTGTAGGTTACGTCTCCTCCATAGATTTACTCATGAAGGATCCGGACGTTAAGATTGAAGAGGTTATGAAGAGGGATGTTCTCGTTGCAATGGAGAACATGGCTTTGAAGGATGTTGCAAGGGTAATGTTTAGAACTGGTCACTCAAAGCTTCCCGTTATAGATGGGGATGGGAGGTTGGTTGGAATAATATCAAACATAGACATAATAAGGAGTCAGATTGAGAGGGCTACTCCAGAGAAGGTTGAGAAACTTAGGAAAACTCTTGAGAGTATTCATGGTGTGAAGGTTAACGTTAGGAGGGGTTTG
>QMZE01000306.1 GCA_003663025.1 Archaeoglobales archaeon | reverse complement strand
CTTTAGGTATTATGGCTATCAGCTTTCCCCTCACATTCAGTGGATGGACTGGATCTGGATCAGGTGCTTCGTTAGCATCTCCCTTAGTTATGAAGTAGCCTCTTTCTATAGCGATAACCCTATGTACGACCATCCCCCTCTCCGTCACATACTGAATTATATCACCTGGAGTGATCTTCTCAGCTGGTACCTTGACCATTATCAGCAGATCTCCTACATCTATGGTAGGCCTCATGCTACCGCTTATCGCTACTGTCGGGAACACGCCTAGTAGCCCTGTGGAAAACCATACTGTTAGGATTATAGCCATGCACATGGCTACTGTCCATAGGGCTTCTTTACGCTCCCTTTTGATGGCTTTCAATCCCCCTGCTTTCTCAGGTCTAATACCCAGCTTTCTGAGCTCTACAGGTGTTGCCTCGTGTATCAGGGTTATGAATCCCAGTATTGGAGGTATCACACCTATCAGGCTTTTCCATCCCCACGTCAGGTCTGGTAGGATGGGTGAGAACCACCAGAACGCTTCTATGGGTGCACGATAAGCTAACGATGCGAGTGATCCTCCGAGGAGGGCTAAGGTCGATGCCATTAGGTTTGATGCTAGACTGGTTAATAGTTGCGACCCAGTGAACTCCACCACCTTTAAAGGCGTGAGTTCGGTTAGGGTTAGGAGTTTTGCCGGAGGTATCTGGATGAACGTGTATAGCAGAGTCGCTAAGATGATAGCCTGGGTCGGGTTACGTGTCTTCGATAGTAGATATGCTCGTGAGAACTCCATACCTAGAAGCATAGATGTTACGTAAAATGAGTTTACAAGGATTCCTGTGGGTGTGTGGGTGTACGGGCTTTTACCGAAGCCCGTGATTAAGCCCGCATCTATCAGGATAACTATGCATAGGATAGCCGTCACTAACCCTACTATCACGGGTGTTTTACTTGCTAATGATGGTTTAAACCCGCAGAGTCTGATCGTTGCGACCGCTAGGACCATCCAGTAGACTGGGAGAATTATGTAGAAAAGCATCCCCCTGGAGATGTATGAGATAAAAGGAAAACTAGCCAAAATCAGCACGATTACGTATTTAAACCCCGAATTCATAAGCACAAACACCCTATATCTTGTTGACAGATAGAGATGGAAAAATTGTGTTTATTTACTTTTGCTTGCGCTATTATGGGGGTACGTACTTGTTCCACTGGATCGCCACAAGCTCTATGGTGAAGCTTAACGTAGCGCCCTTAGGTGCGTCTTGGAGGACATGGATCCAGAAGCTTATCTCGACATCGTCCTCACCTGGATCTAGCTGTTTTCCAAAATTGTCACTCCATAGGATTTCAATGTCATCCTTACCGTCTCCGTTGAGGTCTAGCTTCACGACCGGTGCGGGTACATCTCGTATAATAGCTATGACCGTTCCGATATTATTTTTGATTATAACCTTGTCGATTATTAGCGGTATGCTTCCGGTGTTTCTTGGATAGATGCTTATCGATGTGAAATAGCTTGGATAGACATTATGTAGTATAACATCTAAAACTTCGTAATCTCCATCCTTGTCATAATCGTGGGGTACAAGCTCCTGCCAGCCTACATCCTTTCCATCTGGATCAGGCCAGTATCGCGGCTCACCAGGGGCACATGCGAATCCGTCACGGCAGTGGTAGTCCACTCCCTGATCAAGGCAATGCCAACTATCGAAGCCCCAGTCGAGTTTCCCCGTGTTTACTGTTCCGCTTATGTATAGTGTTTCAGACCAGTGGGCGTATGCAAGGCCTATACTAATTAGAGCGAATGTCAGTATCGGTATGGTTAATATCTTTTTGTTTCGCATTTCGTTTCCCCTCGATTCCTTTTGAGAGCAGCGTCAGTAGTTTATGATGGAGGGGGTACCTTGTTCCACTGTGTCACCACTATGGTTATTGTAAACGTGTATTTTGCATTCTGTTTTGCATTCCCTAATACGTGGATGCAAAGGTCGCCAATAGCGTAGTCCTTTGGATCTATTTGTTGACCGATGTATATACCCGTAACGTGAATTGAAAAGTCGGCCTCAGCAAATAGCGTTTCCGCAACAGTCCCTGTTTCATAGTCCACATAGTATCTTGTGCATGGTGTGAGCTCCTTCTTAGGATAGTTTCCTCCGACTCTGGTCAGTATGATCTTTTCTATCCTGACAGGGATTGTGCCAGTGTTCACTATCTGATAAGCTATCGAAGGCATGTAGCTTGGATAAGCATTATCAAGAGTTACTATAAGAGTCTTTCTATCTTCTGAGAGCTCGACGGTACAGGACCCAACATCTTTAACGTAGCGCCCTCCTTCCCAATACCACTTCTCCTTCTCCTCCTCCACCACGTAGCTCCATGTTCCACATTCGTAGGGGTCTCCTGTCTCTGATACATCTCCACATCCATCGTCGTTTGACTGAACGTACCCAAATTCGGCATCTACTGTACCCGTCTCCACGGTACCACTTATGTATAGTGTTGCACTCCAGTGGGCGTATGCCACACCGAGCACCGATAGCAAGATAACGAGTAGCCCGAATACCTCTATCAAACCCTTACTCCTCATCCTATCACCTCCTACATGCGGGCTATCATCGCCTCGGGCTTTACGCCCTACGCTTTAACCGGGGCTCCCCTTAGTCCCCGGGAACCCAGCGGGTT
>QMZE01000305.1 GCA_003663025.1 Archaeoglobales archaeon | reverse complement strand
TTTTTCTTTTTTAATCCTTTTATCAAGCTCCTATGCCAGCAAATGCTTTACAACTTCGTAGATTCGCTTCCTACCCATGTGTTG
Source organism: Archaeoglobales archaeon (assembly GCA_003663025.1). Lineage (GTDB taxonomy): Archaea > Halobacteriota > Archaeoglobi > Archaeoglobales > Archaeoglobaceae > Archaeoglobus_B. The sequence goes on along the minus strand of QMZE01000305.1, from coordinate 2,587 downwards.
TTTTGTTTTAGTATAAATAGTTTCGCTCAAGACTATAATTTCTCTAACCCTCAAACAGAGATATTATATGTATTATATATAATATTTATTTTTTATCTATGAAAAGAGCTATATGATTAATAAATTTTTAATTAGGATTTTATCATGCAATTCAGTGATAAAAAAGAAGAAGCACAATCTATTGTGTGAATACTATGCATCAATTTGTGACAAGCTTGAAAAAAGAGATTAAGAAAGTGGAAATTTCATTAATAAATTAAATTTATGCTCCGGCCGGGATTTGAACCCGGGTCGCCGGCTCGAAAGGCCGGAATGATTGGCCGGGCTACACCACCGGAGCTATGTTAAATTAAAATTGATGTTTAAAATCCTTTCGCTACTCAAGCCAGGGCATCATCTTCCTCAACTTGGCTCCAACCTTCTCAATCAGATGCTCCTTCTCCATCTCCAAAAGTCTATTGTAAACCGGTCTTCCAGCTTGATTTTCCAATATCCACTCCCTAGCAAACTCACCAGTCTGTATATCCCTTAAAATCTTCCTCATCTCCTCCCTAACACTCTCGTTTATTATCCTCCTTCCTCTGGTTAATCCACCGTATTTTGCAGTCTCACTCACAGCGTTCCACATCCTCATCAATCCTCCCTCATATATTAAATCTACAATCAGCTTTAGCTCATGCAGAGCTTCAAAGTATGCAACCTCTGGCTGGTAACCAGCTTCAACCATAACCTCAAACGTTGCCTTGATAAGCTCCGTTACACCTCCACAAAGATCTACTTGCTCTCCAAATAAATCTGTCTCAGTTTCTTCCTTAAATGTCGTCTCAATAACTCCAGCTCTCGTGCATCCTATCGCTTTTGCATAAGCCAGAGCAATATTTAAGGCACTCCCCGTGTAATCCTGATGAACCGCTATGAGTGCTGGAACACCCTTACCCTCAACGAACATTCTCCTAACGAGATGTCCTGGACTCTTAGGTGCAACCATCGTTACATCAACGTTTTCTGGTGGAACAATCTGTCTATAATGAATGTTGAATCCGTGAGCAAACATCAACATATCTCCCTTATCCACCTTATCCCTCACAAACCTCCTGTAAACCTCAGGCTGAACCATGTCTGGGATAAGGAAAGTTACAACGTCTCCAATCTCAACAACCCTCTCAACAACGTCAACCTCTACACCATCCTCCTCGGCAACCTTCCAGCTCTTGCTACCCCTGTAAAGTCCAACTACAACATCAACACCAGAATCTCTTAAATTCAGGGCGTGAGCCCTTCCCTGACTACCATAACCCAATATAGCCACAGTTTTACCCTTCAGATGACTAAGATCCGCATCCTCATCGTAGTATATCTTGGTCATGTTGTTTACTTAAAACAATTATATAAATCGTTTTCCAAAGTCAGATGAAAACAGCAGCAGCCAAAACTGTCGTGTAACCCTCAACTTTTGACTTTACAGTGATGTTGAATGTTCTCGAAACATTAACTCCCAAAGTCTCAAGCATGTATCTAGCCTTCTCCTCTGCATACCTACCAACATCCTCTCCTTCATCACAGTATCCCATGTATTCTGTTAGATAACCGTTTGAATTGCTATCCCTTGGAATTGCAACCCCCAAACTTGCATATATAACCCTTCCCTCCTCATTACTTGTAAACCTTGCCATGACACAAAATACGATCTGTCCAGGCTTTAACTCACTCAATCCCTCCTCCCTTCCCACTTCAATGCAGTTTGGTGGATAGACACTGCTGACTGGAACTATGTTAAACTTCTCTATTCCAGCATCCCTCAAAGCCAACTCAAAGCTTATCAGAGGATCCTCATGCATTCCAACACCCTTGGTGAAGAAGACCTTCCTTGGTAACATCAGATCGTAAGAGATTACGACAATATTTAAAACTTTTTGGCAAGTTAATTTAAATCTGTTCAAGGATGTGATGGTATGATGGAGGTTGTTACGGTTGAACTAGACGTGAACGAGATGGCTGACATAACGGATAGGGTTGAGAGGTTTGTTAGGGAGAGTGGAAAGAATGAGGGTGCTGTCTTGATATTCTCAAAGGGTTCAACTGGGGCTGTAACGACAATAGAGTATGAACCAGGCTTAAAGAAGGACTTTCCAAGGATAATGGATAGGATTGCACCATACAAAGATTACTATGAACACCACAAGACTTGGGGAGATGACAACGGTTCGAGTCACGTAAAGTCTGCAATAGTGGGAACGAGCTTGATAGTTCCATTCAAGGATGGAAGGCTTTTACTTGGAACGTGGCAGCAGATAGTCGTTATAAACTTTGATACGAGAAGGAGAAGGAGGGAGGTTATACTGTATATACTTTAGACAGAATGCGTTTTTTAAATCAAAATATATAAGTTTTTGCCACCCTTTAGCTGATTATCTTTGAAACTAAATACCTAACAATGTGCTTAAAGCTCCAGCTATAATCATCGTAAAATTCATTCTTTGAAAAACTCTTAATTTTTATTAAAAATTCTTTAAACAATCTTTGTTTTGTTCTAAAATCTGAAATTTTAAGTATTTTCTCAGCTACAAACTTTAATTCCATTCTGTTA
>QMZE01000304.1 GCA_003663025.1 Archaeoglobales archaeon | reverse complement strand
TTCAAATATCTGGGGATAGATTGGAAACATCAACGATAGACAAATCAGAGCCTTGCAATCCGCACCTCCAAAATTTAGAAGGTAATACATGATGTTTGCAAAGGCAAACGTTAATAGAAACTGAAGGAGTGAAAAAGCTAAATTGAAACTTTGTTGAGTGTATTGAATGAAATTTAGAGGAATTGAGAGGAAGATCAAAATCAACCAAAGTCTATCCTGAATCTCCCTCCTCTTCAAATCCTCCAAACTAGCCTTTATAAATATACAGAGGGTTAAAGCTACCTTGAGTATCTCGATAAGCATACCAAATCCGAAATTATGGCCGATGCAGTCTCCCTACTCCCAGCACCCCTACCTATCACAAAAACCTCACCAGCCAAATCTGTCTCAATCTGGAGTGCGTTGAGTGTCCCGTGAATTGCAAGTGGATGGTTCACTGGGATTAACCTTGGAGAAACCCTGAGATAATCTCTATTTGCCTCTGCAATCAACCTTATTGTGTATCCACTCTCCAAGGCAACCTTGAAAGCCTCTGGTGTTATTTCCGTTATACCAAACCTCTCAACATCCCTAAACTTGGCATTCATTCCCATCAAAGCGTTTGCAATTATTACAAGCTTTGCACCAGCATCTATCCCCTCAACATCGTATGTAGGATCCTTCTCAGCAATTCCAAGTTCTCTAGCCTCCTCAAGGACTATCTCGTAAGGTAAAAGCTCTTTCTCCATTCTTGAGAGTATGTAGTTGCAAGTCCCGTTTAGGATACCCTTAACTGAAACGATTTCATTCCCAGCCAGATCAATCTTTGCAAGCTTTACAACTGGCATTGCACCACCAACCGTAGCCTCAAACATAAGCCTTGCACCCTTCTTTCTAGCGAGATCCATCAAGTCCTTAAATGCAACAACCAACGGTCCCTTGTTTGAAGTTACAACATCTATTCCCCTCTTCAAGCACTCCTCAATGTGTGTCAATCCAGGTTCCCCATCCTCTATGTTTGTTGGTGTAACCTCTATGCACACATCAAACTCAACATCCCTAACAACTTCAATCGATGTAATCTCCCTTGGTAATCTCCCTCTCCTCTTCATCTCCAAAACTTCTTTAAGGTTTAACCCTCTCTCATCAAAAACCCCCCCTTTCGAATCTGTAACTGCAACAACCCTGTAGTCACCCAGATAACTCTTCAACACATCCCTCTTCTCCATGAGAACCTCAGCAACACCCCTTCCAACAGAACCAAATCCAATTATTGCAATCATCATAGAGGTTCAATCACCCTTATACCCTTACCCATGCAAACCTCCTTGAGTATTCTTACAGATTCCCTAAGCTTCTCCTCATTTAACGCTGAAAGTTTTATGATTGCTGTTGATGGCTTCTTCAACTCTGGCATGATGATCCTCATATCCACAACCTCAGCAAATCCAGTCTCATCTATCCTGTCAATCGTATCCCTCAAATCTGTATGTATTATGTGACCAATCAGGAGTAGGATTGTTGTTACAGTGTGCTTTATTCTGTTATAGCTCCTTATAACGATACCCCTACTCTCAATCTCCTCAATCAACCTCTCAACCTTTGAATCATCTATTTGAACTGCAATTCTAACAGGAATCCTTCCCAAAGGAGTTGTCTCGTCCCTCCTGTGAGTTACACTTATCACGTTTCCTCCAAGTCTTGAAATCGGCTCCAAAACCCTTATCAGTTGTCCAGGCTTATCTTCAAGCTCAACAACCATCGTGAGCATAAACTGGAATCCCCTCCTCCTCAGTAACCTTCCTAAACTCCCTCATCAATATCCTCGTAATCTCACCTGGCTTACCATCACCAATTACTCTACCGTCTATCCAAACTATTGGACAAACTTCAGCTGCAGTCCCAGTAACAAAGACCTCATCAGCTGTGTATAGATCGTATATGCTCAAATTCATCTCCCTAAATGGAATTCTTAACCTTTGAATAATGTCTATCACAACCTCCCTCGTAATTCCCTTAAGGTTGTTTACAGTTGGGGGTGTCATGATGATACCGTTCTTTACTACAAATATGTTGTCACCACTCCCCTCACTCACGTAACCGTTTTGATCCAAAAATATTGCCTCATCACCTCCCTTTGCATTTGCCTCAATCTTTGCAAGTATGTTGTTTAGATAGTTCATGGACTTTATGTTTGGTGGCAATGAATCTATTGCGTTCCTTCTGACTGTGACGGTGACAGCCTTTATTCCCCTTTCATAAAGATCTCCATAAAGCTTCTCCCAGGGTTGGGCTATAACAATTATAGTTGGTTTCCTACACTTCCTGGGATCCAAACCCAAATCCCCAATCCCTCTAGTTACAATTGGTCTTATGTATGCATCCCTCAACTTGTTTACCCTTAGAGTTTCCATGATTATTTCCATAAACTCAACCTTTGATATTGGAATCTCCAAAGCTATGGCTCTTGCTGAATCGTAAAGTCTATCTATGTGTTCCTTAAGCTTAAATATCTTACCGTTGTAAGCTCTTATACCCTCAAACACACCATCTCCATATAGAAATCCATGATCAAAGATACTGACCTTTGCCTCACTCCTTGGAACAAACTTGCCATCAACGTAAACGAGCAACTCCATGATCCCTAAAGAAGTTCAAGCAATAATAAGATTTCGTTATTGAACTTCAATGGCTTTGT
>QMZE01000303.1 GCA_003663025.1 Archaeoglobales archaeon | reverse complement strand
TTGCACCCGCAACCTTTGCCCTCTCAGCAACGATCAAAACCTCGGCAGTCTCTCCAGATCCTGAGAAGGCTATGAGCGTGTCACCTTCGTTTATCTTTTCCCTAACAACATCTCCAACCCACCAAACCTTGCAACCAAGAACCTTCTCAAAGTGCTTCAACCTTATTGCAAAGCAAAGTGCGACCGCACCACTCCTCCCAACACCGTATATGTGGATTGCCTTTGAACCCTTCAAGATCTTAACAAACTCCTCAAACTTATCCCTCTGCTCCTCCAAAACCTTTGGTAAAGCCCTTAGATAATCGACAATCCTGTTTGAGCTTCTTATCACGACGTCTCCAAAATCCATGAGTGAATGTATCCCTCAAGTATTTATCATTTTCAGTAAATGTATGCATCCACGACAACGTGCAAAACTCCAGGTGAATAGTTCTTCACCTTCCTGAAGTTCTCAATCCTCACTTCCCTACCTAAGGACTCACAAACCGACCTTATCCTCTCAATTGGTCTATCAATCACAACCTCTGGGACAGATTCGTGGTAGTGTATGTAACCGTCAGATCTCAAAGATTTGACTGCAACTGGCAAAAACTCGTGACAGAATATGTGACCCATTACAACTCTTTCGGCAAAACCCTCTGGAGTAACGTTCATAGAATCTCCCAAAATTGGAATCACGTTATTCACACGGTTCAGCCTGATGTTTTCAATTAGATAGAAGTATGATTCTGGATTTATCTCAATCGAGTATATTCTTCTTGCGTTTGTGTGGACTGCAATTGGAATTGTGAAGTATCCAATCCCAGCAAACATGTCCAAGACTACCTCACCATCTTGAACAACATTTACGATCCTCATTCTTTCCCCCTGATTTCCAACGCTGAACATCACCTTTGTGACGTCCAACTTAAATAGACATCCGTTCTCCCTGTGAATCGTCTCACTTCCACTTCCAGCTATGAGTTCAACCTTTGGCTTTCTAATCATACCCTCCCTACCAAGATCTCTCCAGACAGACTTGCACCTCTTGTGAATTCTCAGTATGGCTTCTCCAACCTTTTTCTTGTATTCCTCAAGCTCTTCAGGTATCTTGATCATCACAACATCACCTATAATCTTATACCTCCTTGGAATCAAATCCCAGAGATCCCTTGGAATTTCATCCTTCAAAATCTCAAAGAGATCATTTTTCCTTGCAAATAGCGGATTTTCCTGTTCAACAATATCATAACCCTCAAAGAACCTCTCAAACCCATCCAAAATTGGAATCTCCACATATTCCCCTTTACAAACCACAAGCCTACTTCTATCCTTTGCTCCAATCCTCTCAGCAAACCTCCTGACATCTTCAGCCTTCAACCTTTGAACCCTAACAGCCTTCATATCTTTAAAACGTAACACTTCGAATCGTGTTCAATTACGTAAACTTCATCACCAACTGAGACACCCTTGGATTTTACAGCGTGAAAAATACCATTCTCACTAACAACTTCTGCAACAAACTCATCACAGTTTATTACAACCCCCTTCTCAAGCTCCTCCCTCCTCCTAACAACCCTTGGATTCTTAAGATTCACAACTCTACCGTCTTCAATTGATATTCCCTTCCCATATCCCGTTACGAGACATAACCTATCCCCCTCAGCAACAACATCCCCAACTCTGTAACAAGGTAACTTAACCGCAAACGTGTATCTGTAAACATTTCTCCCATCGATCCTTGTATGCAACTTCCTGCTCTCAGTTATCTTACCACCCAACACCCTTGCAATCTCCCTGGAAACCTTCCTACCCAGATTCTTATCACCAAAGTAGAAGTCGTATCCCTTTTTCCTCTCAACAACCTTGCTCAAGAATGCCCTCTGATTTTCCCTCTCCCTCTCAAGTATCCCATCTATTATACCCTTAACAACATTAACCTCCTCATCTTCAATTTCTCTATTTTCAGCTCTCAACTGGACAATTGCTTCATAGTAACCACCGCGAATCCTCCTACACCTCTCACAAGTCATGCTACGAATCCTAACATTCACAAAATTCTCATCCACCACTTCGTAACCACAAACATTACCGAATACCTTTACAACAAATCTATCAAGCGTTGTAGGTTCTATGTCAATAAAATCTACGTCAAACATTGGATGAACTTCAATCTTACTAACGACAACCTCAAACAGAGCGGAATCGAAATCAACATCTCTCCACCTACCCACCTTAAAGTAACCACACTTTGGACATCTAACAAGTTCGATTATCTCATCTAAGTTTGAGAGCTTTCTCCTCTCTCGATAGCAATCCAGACACATCCCATCAATCAAAGCTTCTCTCCCACATATCACACATCTCATCAAAGTTAAATGTCTTGATGACTATATTAAGATTTTGATGAAAAAGGGACGTGATAACATAACCAAAAATTTTAAAGTCTAAAAATAAACATAAGAACTGAAGATTTGAAAGGAATAAGGTGCTAAAAGAATAAAGATTATTGACGTTGAGAGGAACGAGCTTAATTTTAATGATACACAAAGAGGAATTCTACGAGTCGTCAAAGATAAGCTCTAAATTATAGTATCTGACATAACTAACTTAACCAAGATTCAAGAATTCTCTTATCCATTTTTCCGCAAAGCTTACCTCTGAGTTAACTGATAAAAACAATCCGAGATTACTTCCTTAAGCT
>QMZE01000302.1 GCA_003663025.1 Archaeoglobales archaeon | reverse complement strand
TTTTACGTGTTAATAGACTTCCCTTCAACGAAGGAATCCAAGGATTTGGCCAAAAGGTTTGGATACAACGAGTTCATTGTGAGAAGATGGATAAACTTCTTTGGATACAATGAAACAGTTGAGTTGATTGAGGCAATGGAAAAAGGGATTCCAAAGCACATAAGGGTTAACACCATCAAGATCGATGAACTTGAATTGATAGAAAGACTGAAAGATAGGGGTTTCATCCTTAAAAAGACCGAAATTCCATTTTGCTATAAAGTCTTAAATGAGCCATACTCGATAGGTGCAACTCCAGAGTATCTGATGGGTTACTATTACGTTATGGAGAAGAGTTCATGCATTCCACCTCTCATCCTAAATCCAAAATTGGATGAACTTGTAGTGGATTTTGCATCCTCACCTGGGGGAAAGACAACTTTCATTGCACAACTCATGAAGAACAGGGGTGTAGTATTAGCATTGGAGGCGAAGAAGGAGAGGATTCAACCTCTGATAGACAACATTCACAGGATGGGTGTCTTGAATACAGCTGTGATTCAGATGAACTCTGTGAAATTTTGCAATCTGAATTTGAAGGTTGACAAGATACTCCTAGATGCTCCCTGCAGTGGTGAGGGAGTAATACACAAGGATAGAGATAGAAAGAAAGTTAACGGTAAGAGGGATATAGAGTTTTGCTCAAGACTTCAAAGGGATCTGATTTCTTCAGCTTTGAAGAGTCTAAAGCCTGGTGGTGTCTTGGTATATTCAACATGCACGTTTTCTCCAGAGGAGAACGAGTTTGTAATACAGTTTGCACTCGAAAGATTTGATGTGAAAGTTGAGAGGGTGAAGTGGGGTGAGAAGGCTCTGGCCAAGAAGTTTGATCTTGATAAAGAAATTGAAAGGTGCAGACGTTTTTATCCACACAAACATGAAACGTCAGGCTTCTTTGTTGCAAAACTTGTCAAACTATAACTTCTCCCTCCTCAAGTCTATAATCTGATGAAGCTCGGGACCAGTTGAAATTAGAGTTACTGGAACCTTGACATCTTCCTCAACCCTCTCTATAAACTCCTTAGCTTTCTTCGACAACTTGTCCCACTCCTTAACACCGTAACACTCCCTATCCAACTTGTCAATTCCAGTCACTGCAACTTGCGTTGCACTGTTTATCATCACAGCATACCTTGCCATCTTTCCATCCCAAAGTCCAATCCTTCTCCTCCTTCCAGTTACAGTTCCATACTCAACTATTCCAAGTTTCTCAGCTTCATCTTGTGGTATCTCAGTTGGGAATGGTCCTCCGCCAACCCTCGTAGGAAAGCTCTTGAAGACAACTATCACATCATCAATCCTCGTAGGACCAACTCCAACATCTGCAGCGATTGAGGATGCGGTTGTATCCTTTGAGGTAACGTAGGGATACGTTCCATAATATAAACTCAATCCAAATCCCTGAGTTCCTTCAATTAGGACGAAGGAACCTTCATCCAAAGCTGTGTTTATCTCAAGTGGAACATCTGTAAGGAAATCTTTAAGTTCTGGAACGTCTTTAGCCTGTTTTGCCTTTCTCCTAACCCTATCAACATTTGCAGGCCCACATCCAGTTCCAGTTGTTCCTATCTTCCCCTTTAAATGACTGTCACCCCTATCCTCTATCACATGCTTCTCCTCAATTATCGCACACCTGTAATCCAATCCAACCCTCCCCACAATGTCGTAATCTCTAACAAGCTCTATCTCCCTCAGAAAGACGTTTGGATCTACCAAAACACCCGCACCTATCAGTAGCCTTGCATCCCTATAAACGAAACCAGAGGGTAACATTCTTACACCAAACTTCTTCCCCTCAACCTCAACCGTATGTCCAGCATTTGGTCCAACTCCACCCCTTGCAATTATCTTTGGCTTGTCACTGTGTGCTATGTATGATATGATCTTACCTTTACCCTCATCCCCCCAAAATCCACCTACAACAATTGTAGCTGGCATGACAGCAGTTAATACAAATTTATTTAAGTGTTCTCCAGCCACTTCAATATAACGTTTATCAGTTGTTCGTCTGTAATTTGATAGTCAATCCAATCCATAATTGCATCTATGAGTTCTTGGTCCTCTATTTTACCGTTGTGATTTTCATCATACCACTGCCAAGGTTCCTGTGCTTGAACTTCAATCTGTTTAGGGGGGTAAGTTGTTGACGGAGATGTTGTAGATTCCTGGTGTTGTGAATGTGTGGATGTATGTTACGTATTCCACAGATCCACCTGCCACCTCAATCGTCTCACTGTAAACCTCGGAACCTTCTATGTAGAAGTGAACAGTTATTTCCCCAGGAACATCACCAGTGTTTACAACTGTCGCATTGATCTCCACAACCAACGGCACTATTCCTTCTGTAACGTTAACACTGAAGTCCTCAACAAACACATTCGCTTGCTTCAGAACTTCAACTGTTACAATCATTCTGTTATTAGTCTCGTTAATCTCATCAACTACGTTATCTGGGTCAACGACAGCTCTGAGTTCGTATGTCTTGGCTTCACTTGGTGTCCATTCAAACTCAAGTGTAACTTCTCCTCCAGCCACCAAAGATTCAACAGTCTTTACCCCTACCAGTTCACCATCAGCATACAGACTTACGTTGAATCCTTCAGCATCTCCATCCCCAACATTCGCAATAGTAACATCCACAGTTGCAATCTCGTTCACAATTGGCGTTC
>QMZE01000301.1 GCA_003663025.1 Archaeoglobales archaeon | reverse complement strand
CACATACTGGACAGGAAGGAATATCTCTACAGTGTTTTCCATACAATCCATATTTTCTCATGTCTATTTCCGCACCACACTCCTGGCAATAGCACTTCTCAGGAGGGTTCTTGTACAGATATTCTCGACCTTGAGGGGAAGATCCACCCATAGCGCCGAGTATAAGAGTGATGACCACGTATGTAAGACCCAGCATCCCCAACATTATGAGACTCCACTCTATCTTCGGCTCAAGCCATTTCTTCAGGTTCTCTAGTTCTTTTACCCACCACTCGCTCATGCTCTCAGTACTCTGTTTTCGATTCTGTTGGGGGTTCTATTGTTACGTAGGGGTAGATTTTGAGGTTCTCCCATATGTGGATTGAGCTTTTATGCTCGGCACGTGGAAATCCTATGTACGCCCTCCCCTCTACTGGTAGTGGGGATCTGTCTGCCTCCATATACTCCAGATACCATACCCCACCCTCCTCCCTATAGACTGCCGTGTACTCACCAACCTTCCTAGTGAATGCGACATGCAGTCGGTATCCCGGTTCTGCGGGAGTCTGCATTACCGCTCTAGCTATGGGGTAAGGTCTCCCAGTATAGACCCACATGGCCAACCTGTTTCCATAGCCCTTGCTCTGCCAGATGTATACGTACCGTCCTTCGGGAACCCTCTGCTCTAGGTAGAAGACTGAAATCTCAATACCCTCCATACGGGCATCCCTTAGCGGAGTGATAGTCAGCTCTATGGTGAAGTCCCCTAGGCTTATAGGATTCTCTATCTCAGCTTGAGCCTCATTCATCTCCAGGATGCGGTCTTTCCACTTGTAGTTCCCGCTTAGCCTAGCATTATTGAACCAATCCCTTATACTCCTATCGTGTAGGATATCACCCCCACCCTCATCAAAACAGTACTCTATAACGGGTAGGGTTGTGTACCACCAACCCACTCCAATAGCCACTGGTACGGCTACCAAACCCCCGACAATTGCAACATCCCTCCACCTAACCATTTTACCCCCTCCAATTACACGTATACTCCTAATATTCTTTTCATCCTAAACTCCCAAAATCCTATATCCATAATCTTGTTCTCACCAACCCCAGGGTTCATAATCCTTAAGCCCATGAACTTCCCCCTATCCGTACCAGTAGGCAGGTTCGTCGTTATCCTAGCGAACTCCTCACCGTCAACCTTGAATATGGCCTCCACCCCAGGTATTAGGTGGGCCTCAAGCAGGTACACAGTATCGAGGGATATGGTTCCGTATGGTTCTGTCGTATACCCCACACCCTCCCTTCCAGTCGCCGCATACAGGGTGTCGTCCTCCACATAAAAGCCTAGGAAGTTGTAAGCTCCTAAAGCTACTTCCCCCACCGAAATATATGCCCTCCTACCAGCGAGGGGTTCAATCCTCTGTTGCATGGTACACCTAAAGCCCAGCTCGTAGTCGAAGTTCACGGGGGGCATGGGTGCCCCACCAGCTGGCTTGAATAGGTCTGCCCTGCTATCCGCAGTAGTCCCAGTCTCCACGGTATACCTATTATAAGTAAGTGAAACTGTGCCACTTCCCACAGTAGACGTGTAGAATCCGTCTATGGACTCGCCTATGGCCAACCATACGAACCAGTCGTCCCAGATAGGCTTTATCAGCTGGGGTCTAACCCTATCCAAGGAGCCTATGATTGGGTACCTGTCCAAGCTCATGAAATCACCTCTTGAAGAATATCCAACCCCTTATATCGTGCTCTGTCGGCGCTGTAGCGAAGCTTATCCTGAGCCTTATCCATGGGAATGGATCTGTCAACGTCTCGTAGTGTATGCTCCCAGCGGGAACTGTGAAGCTCGAACCTATCGGTACTGGCTCAAGCCATGAGTATAAGTCCCCAGGCCAGTCCTTGTCATAGCTCAGCAAACCCTCGACCTGTACGGTTGCATCCTGGTCTGTACTGTTCCTTATCATTATCGTTGCCTTCGATGCCCCCTTCATCAGTCCAAAGGTTCCATACCTCAGCGGAATATCCCCCCCTGCCCCAGTATACCCCTCTAGGTAGGTGTTCGAGTAGTACGTCCCAGTATCCCTAATCTCCATAACTGGTATCCTAGTACCCCAGAAGTTAGCAGACTTCTCCAGATCGGCTAGGGTTAGTTCCCTAATCCTGACCAGTGGCGCTGGCTTGCTAGGAGTTGAGTATGGTCTTGCTGGGATGTAGACGTAGCCGTCCCCAGGAGCTATTGGTCTTCCTGAGTATGAGAGATCCAGTACCTTTACGAAGGGTGTGAACAATCCCGCAACCCATACTCCAGTATTGTATCCAGCGCCGTATATTAGCCCTGTAGCTCTCGATACACAACACTTAAGCCACTTACCACCACCGGGTATGGGTACCTGACCCGTGGATTCACAGAAGTTCGGGATAAGCCAGGGATTCCCATCTAGGTCATCTGTCCTAAGTAAAAACGGGGATGGTTCTGAGGATGCTATCAACCAATCCATCGGGTGGAACTCTATGTCGCCGAAACCATCGAAGGATGACATGGGATTCCAAGTCGCCCCACCATCAGTAGAGTACATGTACTGGTCTGCAGAGCAAAACGCTACTACCAAATCTGTCTGGGGATCTGCCCAAACACCCCCCATACCCCTCTTGTCTGGGTAGTGAACGCCCTTCCTGTACACGTCCAGCTCAAGAACCTTCTCGTAGGTCTTCAGGGCATCTAGGCTCCTGTAT
>QMZE01000300.1 GCA_003663025.1 Archaeoglobales archaeon | reverse complement strand
GAGTAGGCATCCAAGGAGGTTCATTCTTCTTGTATGGAACAGGTTCGCCATTAGGCCTATGCCTGCAGCTGTCATGGCTACAAGGAGGCCTGCTGGCCCTGTGAATATCAGGACTATTACTATTACTGCCGCTAGGCCTAGCGCTGAGAGCTTCCGGTAGCTAACCCTTGAAACTAGCCTTGCGTAGAGTTTTGACGCGTAGACTAGGATTATGAAGGATATTCCTCCTGAGAGGGCGATCATGGCTACCGCCGTGTAGTATTCCTGCCACGTCTTGGGCTGATACATCGTTGTCAGTATCCATGCCGCTGCTCCCCTTGTCAGGTGGAGGGTTGGCACAAATAGTAGGAGAAAACTTCCAACATAGTATACTACACGGTTCGCACCCTGTGATATCAGGAATGGCCTGTCCCCCCTCTGAGCCGTGGCGTGGCCTGCCAGGAAGGCTCCTATCCCACCTGTCACCATTGGGAAGAATGCAGCGAATATTCCCCCGAGGCATCCTGCTGAAGCCCCCCTGAATATCTCCACTGGGTCGACGTCTACGCTCTCCGCTACATACTGCTCTGGAACCTTTACCCTTGATATTATGTTTAGAAGCATCCATGGTATTGCAAACAGCCCTATAAATACCGGTAGGAGGTTTTGGAACGCGTTCTGGAACGGTGTTATGGGCTTGTTGAACGTTATGAAACCTAAAAGGCCGGAGAGTCCGAAAACTATCCACCCCATTATAAGGCTTCTCCAGGCCTCCCAGAGCCTTCCCTTCCTCGTCCTAGGCCTGTCTGTCTCCCTTGGGAACTCCGTCATGAACATGTATATTGTGATGGCTACGAGAATCCATAATAAGTGTTCTGAGAGGAGCTGGCGTAGAGGTGGGAATATCCTTACCGCTAGGGGAGAGAAGGCTACAAGGAATGCTATGCCTGCAAGCCCTCCTATTCCTACTAGGAGGGCTGCCTCGTGGCCCCTCCTTACTAGGAGGTACTTCTGGCTTGGGAATACCACGAATATCGTGCTGTCGTCTGGGGCTCCGATGTAAACTGTTGATAGGGTGTTGAGGAAGCCGTATGCTACTACCATTCCTATGAGCATGAATGCTATCCTGTCGAGGCTTACGTGTACGGCGATTGTTTCGGAGAACATTACCAGTATTCCGAGGACGTTGTACACATGAAGTGACGGTATGAGACTTAGTATGGAGCCTATAAGCGTCCCCAGAAGTGTGAATAGCACGTAGGCCATGAAATCCGGCATTGTTGTCACCTATCCTATTATTTCTATTGATTCAGGGCTTAGAGGCTGCAGTTCAAGTGTCCCCTTGTAGATGACAAGCTGTCCTATGACCCTTATCCTCACGCCCGGCTTAAACTGGTCTGCTATCGTAATCTGTTCCAGGAGGTCGTTCCATATCCAGACAGCTATCGTCCCTGTGCCATCTGATACTAATAGTTTAAGTCCTGCTGAGAGCTGAACTACATCTGTTATTTCAGCCTGTATCATGAATAGTCTTCCCTCGTCGGACTCCGTTATGGAGGCTATTGACGTTATTTCTATGGCGGGCTCCTCCAGCAGCTGGAAGTCTTCAACCCTTGAAACCTTTATCTCAAGCTTGTCCTTGTAGACGGCCAAAAGTCCCTTGGCTCTAGCCTTGGCTGTCGGCGCGATCATGGCGACTTTAGGATGCTCGCTGTAGATCTCTACTGGTATCCATACGTCGAGGGTTCCGGTTCCGTCGTCTAATTTCACGAGGGTGCCAGAGCTGTAGGTTCTAACCTCCACTATTTCGCCTTCCACTTCGATTATCGACCCGACCAGGGACTCGTTGACCATGGCTATGCTTACCCTGCCGTACTCGAATACCTGGGATAGCACTTCAATTTCTTGAGGCATTCCCGGGACTACTTCAAGCTCCCCCTGGTATAGGGAGACGTAGCCTACGACTTTAAGCCTTACACCGTCCATTATGGTTTCGTTGAAGCCTAGAACACGGAGTATCGGAGGAATGTAAACCTGTATGCTTCCCCCGACATCCTCAAGGTAGAGGATTATACCCCCGCTACTTGTTTCTCTCACGCCGGATGCTGTCCCGACCACTTCAACCTTCAAGCCTAGGTGTTCAAGCCCTATTTCAGCTGGGCTATAGCTTCCCGAGATGTTAGGCTTTACAATTACAAGTTTGCTTGGGAGATCTATCACCAAGTACTGGAAGTCCTCCCTAATTCTAATACTTCCTTCCACCTCTACCCTGTCTCCCATAGCTGGGATACTTCCGGACTGGAGCAGCTCTTGGGCTTCAAAACGGTATGCTTTAACCATGATCTCCCCCGTCCCGTCATCTATCCAGAATGACAGGGAACCGTCGCTATATAATGATGGGTAGCGGGTAACTATGCCTGTCATTTTTATGTGCGCGTAGTTCATGGAAGGCTTTATCTCTGAAACCTTTACGACAGGAGTTTGAATATATACTGCTACGAACCTTACAGTAAGAAGGCCAACAACAGCCAGTATGACTGCAGCTATTTTGAGAAGCCTAACACTTAGCCTTCTCTTAACGCGTGCACCACAGTATGGGCAGACATCCCTCGGGCCGATGTACCTGCCGCAGCTGGGGCATATGGCTTCAGAGTCTCCGGCATACATTGAAATCCTAAAGTATCAATCTATACAGTATCTCTTAAAACTGTTTCTCCAACTGACAGTGGGAAATCGTAGACTT
>QMZE01000299.1 GCA_003663025.1 Archaeoglobales archaeon | reverse complement strand
CCAATAGATAAGCTAAACGAGCTTACATTAGCTGAATACATAACAAGGGAGGCAAACCATCGAAACATTTCAGATCAAAATCGACGCGACGGCTCTAACCGAGCTTGACATAGCTAAAATAATCCACGAAGGTAAGCACCAAAAATTAACACTTCGGATCAACGAGCATAATTTAGTTATGTATGTAGATCAAGACGAATTATTGGGGCGTATACCGATACTTAAGCTATTGTTTAATAATTTAGTGTTACGGGCTACGTCGGTGTACCGTACACGCTTAGCCAAGTTATATCGCTCTAATCGAGCGATTAACGACTACAAAATAATACTTGATGATATGATTGGCGAATATATCAGACTAGAAAAAACAATCCACTACGCTACGTTTTGTAGGCGGTTATTGTATTTGTTTACACGTAAACTATAACGGAAGTAAAAATGAAAACACACAAGCTTATTACGGAATTCGAAACCATAGACATTAAACCAGGCGCGCGTATAGTACTCATCTACGATAAGGATTACAAACCTACAGATGTAACGCCAGGCGCGATTAGTTTAGTTGTTCACCCCGAAATTAAACACGCTACGTACACACGAATAGATTTTAGCGTAGACGAAGTAAACATGGTTTTGCTCGCGGATAATACAGCGAATGATTGGATAGACCCTGTGCTTGATCTGTTGTCGGAATATACAGGTATTCGCGAGCGTAGCATTTCGCGGCAACAAGCTAACGTACCTTATGTACAGCTAAACAAATCATAGCCCAAAATAAACATATCATGTTATGAAATACATGGAATGTATTATAAAAACTACAACAAAATCTAAGCATTACAAAGCAACGTTTTATTTAAACAGACGTGATTTACACGAGGTAAAATATAACCGGAGAAATTTATGGAAGTATTAAAAGTTATGATTTCATCAGAGCCTTTTACAGTACCCGATAGCGCGGTTACGATGTACGAGTACGCGTCAAACACTTCAAACGTTACAACTGTAATTTACGGGGAGGATATACCGCTCGAATCAGATATATCCGAGGAAGTATCCCGCACTGTATATGACCGGATTGATCTACACGTAGATGGTATAATTATGCCGATGTTTTTAAATCGAGTATCAACGAATTGGATTGAAGCGCTTTGCGAAGCAATGATTAAGCGACAACAACTAAGCGGTATCGTGTCGAATGAAGCCAATACGCCACACAACAAAGAAAATCCACAACACTAAATCTAACACAACCTGGAGAATATTTATGTTTGGCTATGTAAACAAAGACAACGACGAAACCGCGATAACCCGCGGTTCGCCTTGCCCATCGTGCTGCTCGACTAATACAGCGGTGAATTGGCATACAGCCACTGACACACATAGCGCGGCGCACCACATATGTAACGCTTGCGGGCATGTATGGAGAACTTGTACGTTGATTAATGATAGCGATAGTGATACCACGGGCCTTAATCCCGGCGATAAAAATCCATTATTTGATCACTAAATTATACCAGCTAAACAGCGCGGGGTGATAGTGTGCCTGCTACCACCCCGTTAACGCTGCTTCCTGTGGAGGGAGAGTAAAATTATCGCGGAATAATCGGAAGATTAAAATTAAATTTCTCAGATAAAGCTTTGGCCGTGCCTATAATACCGTCAACTAAATAATCGTCGATTTTTGTAAAATCTGTATCTTCTACCCATTCGCGGCCCAGCGTTACAGCCAGCAAATACACTACTTGCACAAACATCGCGGCCCGTACTGATAGCTTAGCGGTGCCGAGCCATTCCTGCAGCCGTTTAAATCCATAGCGTAATACTGTTTCGAGCAGGCTCTCCCAGTTAAATTTTCCCATCATAAATACAAAAATACTTGTAATCCAAGTCATAATTTACCTCCCGAGTTAAGGTTGATTTTAGGCGATTGTAGCCTCGCCCATAATTTATTACGTAATTCAGTCACGTTGGTTGAATCAACACGCGCTGTAAGTAACGCTACGGTTAAATCATCTAAGCGCTTACAGATATTCTGATGTTCGATTTTATTGCGGGCTTTAAATTGAACTATCTCAGCTTTGATATAACGCAATTCAGCGGTGCCCCGACTAATAAACCGCGAGCTAAACATCATATATAACACGGATAAAATCATAACGATATTAGTGACGACACCAACACCAACTATCCACGGATTATGTTTATTCATGGCGCGCCTCGTGAATTTGAATCCATACCCAGGCTGTAACGCATCCAATCACGCACATAACCACATCGCGAATATCAAATCCGGCTGGATCAAATCCAACATACCACATAAAGCTCGCGTCGGATAACTTACTGATCGTATCGCCGAGTTCTTTGCTTATATCAACCGCTATGACTATAAGCGTACTTCTAAACGCTTGGATTCTAAACGCTAAATAAAACATACATACACCGCCTAAACCGCCGAGCAAGTGTACAAAATTCCACCCATTTGCTATATACTCCGTCATAATTTTCCCCCTTTTAGTTATGGATTTGGAATGAGATTAGTTGCCGCGTCAGGCGGCGTAATATCGTATCTGGCATGCCAACACGCGCTACTCGTATCAGCGTAGCATTGTCGGTGGCTCCAGGTTATACCGCTTTCGTTACCTGAACTATCAACCGCGCTAACCCCAAAGAAATAATTAGCTTCGGATAGAAATAAATCAGGCACGGTATAGCTTGTATCTGTTACGT
>QMZE01000298.1 GCA_003663025.1 Archaeoglobales archaeon | reverse complement strand
AGTTTTTATATCCAATTATCATTGGTAAAAATTTTGAAAGTGCCCCATTATCTTTATCAGCATACATTCTCTTAATTCAAAAATCTCCAAATATCTCTTATCTCAATTTCAGATTTTTCCTTTTCTTTATCCTTTTGCTGAAGTTAAAAAAAGGTTAACAATCCTACAACACTCTCAAATATCATGATTCACCTTTCGATTATAAACTCCTCAATCCCAACCCCAAAGTGTCTAGCCTTCTCACCAATCCAAACCAAAACCTCATCTCCAACCTTTAATTTTGCAACCGATATATGCTTACCATCTGGATTTACCAACTTTATAGTTTCAGCATTTTGCAGTATCACAGTTCCCTCCTCTCCATCTGAAACAGCCTTTACAAGTATCAGTGGTCTCTTTTCAATCTTCACCCTTCCAACGTAACTCCTCCTCGTCTCACCGTTGTAGCTAACTATCTCAACCTCATCACCAGCCTTCAGTTCAGATAGGTATCTCGTCCTTTCACCAACCTTTAAGTATGCATTTACGCTACCAGCGTTGACTCTAAATGGTCTTGAAGAAACGTATTCAGACTCCTCACTCTCACTTGCTATTAGAAACATGAATCCAGCCTTGTTTCCAACCAACATCCCCTCTCCAACATTCATGAGTGTTACGGTATCTATGCAAACCCTATCTCCAACACCCAAAGGCTTTATCTCAACAATCTCACCCCTTTTAAGTCCAACAAACCCCTTCTCACCACTTGCAAGCTCATAGAACTTCCTCATAACTTCCCTCCTATCCTCCTCTATTGCGATACCATCTGCACCCCTCTCAAGTGTCGTCAAGACAACTTTAGCTTCATCCAAATCCTTGACAATTGCAATCAGCTTAGCTCTCTTCTTCATTGCAATTAGGTTTTCGAGTGGTATGATCTTCCAGTCTGAAAAACTTAGAAATAGATAATCGTATCTCTCAGAAAGCTCCAAAGCTTTCTCTTGATCTTCAGCAGATTTCACTTCAACAAACGCAAATCTCTCACCAACCTTATCCTCAACACAAAAAACCCTAATCCTTCCCAACTTCTTAGCCTTATCTTCAAAACCCCTCCTAACAACAACTCCAGTAAATCCAATCTCAATTGCATCCTTTATCTTCTCCTTCTCCTCATCCCAGTTCTCACCCAAAGCCAAGAGCCATATTTCCTTCAAACTATCACCTCCTTCAGACTTTCGTGAACAATCTTCCTTAAAGCGTTTGCCATAGCTCTGGGATTCTTATGCTGAAAGACGTTTCTACCAATTGCAACACCACATGCACCTGCACTTATAGCCTCCGCAACCTCCCTCAGTATCTCACTTTCACCCTTCTTACTACCACCTGCTATAACAATTGGTATCTCTGCAAATTCGACAACCTCCGAAAAGCTTTCAACGTTTCCAGTGTATGCGGTTTTAACAACATCGGCTCCAAGCTCGTAGGCAATCCTAACACAGTGCTTAACGAGTTCTGGATCCCTCTCATTCAAACCCTCTCCCCTCGCATAAACCATTGCAAGCAGAGGCATTCCCCAGTCATCGCATACCTCAGAAACAATTCCAAGATCCCTCAACTGATCCCTCTCAGTTTTACTTCCAATGTTCACGTGAATACTTACTCCTTCAGCACCAAGCTTTATTGCCTTCTCAACTGAACCAACCAGAACCTTCTCATTAGGTTCCCTAAGGCATGTTGAAGCACTAAGATGAACTATCAAAGCACATTCCATCTCCTCAACATACCCAATACTCTTCGCAACCCCTTTGTGCAAAACAATTGCATCTACAATTCCATCTATCTCCCTGATTATTCTCTCAATCTCTTCAAGCCCAGAGATTGGCTTTGATACTCCATGATCCATTGGCACCATCACCGTCCTTCCATCCTTCAAAAACCTTTTCAGACGCCTTTTTTTGGACATGGCAAAACACCCCCAGGAGAAAGCAAAAACCAAAGGAGAGTTTAGAAGCTAAAGAAGAGAAAGCTCCAAGGATACGTGTATACTGTTTTCATCAACATTAAAAATTTGAAGAACTTACCAATATTTAAAACTTTCGATTCATTTCCATGTTTTGGTATTGTTCTCATTTTATGGGATCAACTCCATTCTGTATGCATTAACATTATATATCCCTTTGGAGTCTCTAAATGAAATATGAAGTGGGATAGGAAGATTAGAGAAGAGTTGGAGTATCTAAAACCCGTAACGGATGAAGAGTTTGAGGAGTTGCTGGATGAAAAACCAAGGAAAAAGAAGAAAGGAAGGAAAACCAAGCATTAAATACTTTTTTGATGCCCCCGTGGGGTAGTGGATATCCTTGGGGGCTGCGGACTCCCAGACCCGGGTTCAAATCCCGGCGGGGGCATCCAGATTTTTGATTGATCACTGTTTGATGGAGGATTTTGAAACTATTGATGCATTCACTGGGATTTGAACCCGGGATATGGGCTCGGGAAGTATTGTGTACACAACTCTATTATAAGATTTATAGACACAAAGCCTTCATATTATAACGAAATTATGGTTACTGTTACACTCAACAGGGAAGTAGCAGAAAAGTTAGAAAGGCTTAGAAGAGAAGGGGAAAATCTTAACGATGTAATAAAGAGGATAGTAGAAACCTATGAAGAGCTTATGGATTATATTGACGAAAAATGGGAGAAGCTTCAAAGAGATAAGAAGAAGTTTATAGACATCGAAGATTACGCATCTTT
>QMZE01000297.1 GCA_003663025.1 Archaeoglobales archaeon | reverse complement strand
ACTTCTTTTTCTACACTCTCCAAATCCTGAAAATCGTCAACAAGCACAACAACCTTCTTTCCCTTCTTCTCCAACTTTTCAACCATCTCAATCGTCCTAACTTTAACAGAACTTAGATCTACGTGTTCAAGAGTTATAGATGGAAAACTGATAGATGGGGCAATTGGTTGTCTTATAATTGTCTCAATTAGGTTGTTTATGAATCTCAATATCTCGGTTGCAAGTTTAACTATATCCCCAAAACGACCCCCAAACCTCTTAACATCCTCAGCCAAAACCTTTATACCGTATGGAATTCCCGAAATCCTCCTCTCCAAAGAACTACAACTTATGAATACAGTCTTATAGTCCAACCTCTCAGCAATCTCCTTGAACTTATACAGTAGTGAGGTCTTACCAATACCCCTAATACCCAAAATCAAGAGTCCGCCAGTTTGTTCTTTTAAGAAGTCTTCAAACATCTTCTGCTCATCCTTCCTACCAACAAACTGATCTCCAATCGCTGGGGTTAACACAGATAAATTAAAATTTTAGACTTAAATATCTTTCTGGAAAGATTCGACAGCCAATTTTTCAATCCAAGCAAAGATACTTGAACAAATTCAGTTAGATAGAGTTACGAAATCCTTTTCATCATGAGAGAACAACTGTCCGACAAAGCAAGCAAAGGATTCAATAATAAATGATCTCAAAAATCTAACTCAGCTTTTTCAAATGGTGAGCAAAATTGAAGTTTCTAAATTTCCTTATCAGTTCAACCTTCCTATCACAGTCAACCAGAGCATGCTCTAGAACCTCCTCTATTCTTGAAACTGGAACGATCTCAATACTATCCTTACTCCTGGGATCCAAGAGAACGTCATCCAAGTTGTCTCTTGGAATTATAACCTTCTTAATTCCAGCCTGAATTGCAGATTCAATCTTCTGAGTTACTCCTCCAACTGGCAAAACGTCACCCCTGACACTCAAGCTCCCAGTCATGGCAACACTCTGATTAACTGGTATCTCCTCCAAAGCTGAAATTACGGCTGTCGCAACACTTATACTTGCAGAATCTCCCTCAACACCTTCGTAAGTCCCCACAAACTGTATATGTATATCGTAGTTTGATATGTCCCTTCCAGTGAACTTCTTAATTATTGCCGAGACGTTCATAACAGCCTCCCTAGCTATCTCCTGAAGTCTTCCAGTTGCAATAACCTTACCCTCCTCCTTGCTCATAGCGGGAGTGACATCAGCTATTATTGGAAGGACAATTCCAGCTGAGTTACCTATCACAGCCAAACCATTTACCCTTCCAACCTCAGCACCCTCAGTCCTAAATAACTTGTAATCCTTCCTTCTCTCAATGTATTCATCTGCATACTGCTCCTCTACCGTCTTTGCAATCTTCTTAGCCTCGAGAACATGCTCAAGTCTTACGACATCTGAATTCTCTCCCTTTGCAATGTCTCCAGCTGTCCTAATTAAACCTCCAAGCTCTCTCAACCTCAAAGTCAGATGACCCCTTCTCCCAGCCCTCCTCCTTGCCTCTCTAATTATCTCAGCTACAGCCTCCCTACTGAAGTGTGGTATCTTCCCATCTCTAACAACCTCCTGAGCAACAAACCTCACAAGCTTCCTCCTGTTTTCGGGTGTGTCTGGCATCGTGTCGTTCATGTATATCTCGTATCCGTAACCCTCAATCCTACTCCTCAAAGCTGGATGCATACCCATTAAGGCATCCAAGTTACCAGCTGCAACAAGTATGAAGTCACATGGAACTGGCTCAGTCCTAACCATTGCACCACTACTCCTCTCACTCTGACCAGTTATTGGAAACATCTTCTCCTGCATAGCTGTAAGTAGCTTCTGTTGAGATTCAATTGTCAAAGTGTTTATCTCGTCTATGTAAAGCACTCCTTTATGTGCTCTGTGAATTGCTCCAGCCTCAACCCTCTCATGTGCTGGTGTCTCCAAACCACCAGAGTTCTTAACTAAAAGTCCGTTGGTCAACAAATTGCCAGTTTCGGTTGTTACGTTGTAGGTTACGTTGACATCTTCCTCACTAACTATGAATTCAAGGGTATTCAGTTCAAAATCACCAGCCAATCTCAACTCGTTTAAGAACTTGGATCGTTTGTTGTTCGAGAGAGTTATAGGTATCAAACTTAGGAATCTTACACAGTTTTCAAATGAATTCTCAAACATCAGTCTGATCTTCAATCCATCTTTGAAATTTTCAATTCTTATCCTACTCTTCAATCCGAACTTGTTTAGGAAATTTGAAATCGTGCGGAAGAATTCGAACTTGTTCTCCAAATCGTGTGTGACTTGAGCAATTTCAAAGGAGCCACTGAACCTCTTTGAATATGACCACTTTGGAATACAGCCGTCTGAACTGAACAAACCATCCACAAAGGCTAAGAATAAACTTGGCTTTATCAAAACCCATGCTGGAAATTCAAATCTACACTCCGTTTTCTTTCCAACTGGAGCACCCAAGGCAACGAAGAACCTTATGACACTCCTGTCCCAAGTTCTGAACAGATAGCTCTTACCTTTGGCATCTGTGTTCTCTTTGATCTCGTAAGGAATTTCGCCAAACACCCTTTTGATTATCTCAGCAAACCTTTCAACAATCTCTCTTTCGCTCGATGTAAAGCTAAGATTGTTGAGGTTTCTGTTGATACATCCATCTCCAAACAACGCACCTAAGATAAGTGCAATGTCCTTAATCCTTTTATCATCACTCCTCAATGGAATTAGACGTTT
>QMZE01000296.1 GCA_003663025.1 Archaeoglobales archaeon | reverse complement strand
TCAAACTTCTTTATCCACTTGTGAACAGCTGACTTCGAAAAAACTCTGATAGAATCTTTGCAGTCCTCCTTACCGATGACATTTGAATATAAATCGCTATACCCAATATCTTAATTCCTAACGGTACCTTGTTCCTCTCAAATACCTTCAACTCCTTAACTATTCCCTCCACCTTTATCATATTATTACCTAAAACTCCCTAAATTTATCTTTTTCAATTATGTGGACACATCGTCACATTTGGAGCAAAAACCTTTCACCATATTTGTATCTATGGGTGATACAGCATTTGTTGATTGTCGATATTTTATTAAGTTATTGTTATCTAATTGTTAATAGATTGTTTATTTAAGTCTTTCAGTTTTTGATTGTGAATTAGGATAAGTATGCATTTGTGTTAAGGGGTAAAGTTAGGCTAAAAATTCTAATAACTTTGAATAAACCTAAGACTCTAACACAACTATCAAAGGAACTTAAGATAAACTTGGCTCAAGTCAGTAGAACTTTAAGAGAGTTATCGGAGAATAAATTAATTAAATGTATAAATCCATAAGAAAAAACGGGTAGACTCTACGTTAGAACAAAAGAGGGAGATTAGATTGTAGAGTTCTGTTTAAAGTAATGAGTTGTCAATATTTTACTAATAACTTTAAAGCATACCTTTCAGTTTAAAAACTTAAAATCTAATCTCTCGATTTTAGCCAATCTACAACCTCTCTCACACCAAATTCTATATCGACCTCCTGTTTACATCCCAAAGCTCTAATCTTTTCAACACTGTAAAACCAATTTTTAGTGGAGAGCATTATTGTCTCTTTATCCGAACTCCCTCCAATTCCACCCTTAAACTTCAAAAATACGTAGACAAGCTTTGGAGGCAATCCATAGTGAATTCTAACTCCAGCATACCTCGCAACAATATCAAGAAATTCGCTAAGTCTAACATGTTTCTCGTTAGCCAAGTTAAAAACTTTACAATATTCAGCCTTCTCCATCACAAACACCATAGCCCTTACCAAATCTTTCACATGGATTGGATGGATGAAGTTGTTTCCGTTTCCTATAACAAACCTCAACCTCCCATTGACAACCAACTCTATCAGAAGATTCAACCCGTAATCACTACCTATACCATAAACAAAGGCTGGTCTAACAACCTTAGCCTTCAAACCTTCATTGCAGAGTTTAAACACGTATTTCTTAGCCTCAGCCTTTGATATCGAATATGGATTTGGATTGGGATTATACTGACTGTTCTCTTTGAGTGGCTTTGAATTTGCATAGCCTAAAACACCCACTGTGCTGACATGCAAGAGTTCACAGTCGTATTTCAAGCAGAGATCAGCTACATTTCTCGTTCCATTGTAATTTACAAGCCAAATATCCCTTGAACTCACCCCATGCCTAAAAATTCCTGCTAAGTGGTAAACTTTGTCAACATCTCTGAAGGCTTTTTCAAGTGATCTTTTGTCTGCAACGTCTCCAACTACAAATTTCACATGTAAATCCTTAGGATTTCTAACCAACAACATAACATCTTCACCCATCTTAAGTAGGAGTTTAACGAGGTATCGACCTATGAACCCGTCCCATCCGTTACGAGTATCATCGACAGTTGAAGTTAAGTTCAATTGATAAAACTTGAAGTATGAAAACGAAAACCAAGTGTAAGGTGTGTAACCTTGTCAAGGTGGTAGATAACTTTTTAAGAGAGATCGAAGGTGAAATTAAAAACGTAGAGTTTGGAGAGGTTAAAGATGAGATAGAAAAGCTGACATCAAAACTTTCAATTGTCCTTTCAAAGTGGGTGCCTCAGATACTCTGCTGTCTATACAAGAATGTTCTGAGCTTCAACGAGCTTAAGAGAAAACTAAACATCAGTTCAAGGGTTTTGTCAGACAAACTTGAAGTTCTGGAGAGGGAATGTCTTATTGTAAGGGATGTAAAGTTTAAACCTCTGAGGGTTTACTATAGATTAATGGATTTTGGTAGAGATGTGGCAATTTCGTTGATCCTTCTAATGCTTTTGCTTAACCGTTCAAGACATCTCTAACCACGGACTCATCAACATGGAAATCAAACTCCTCAGCTAACCTCCTCACGATCTCCCTTGGATCTAATCCTTTGCAATTTAACTTCAGTATTAGATCCCTTGTATCCTCGTATATACTCCATGGATAGACTATCCACATCCAACTCTCCATCTCTCTAGCGTAGTAATCTGGAACAAACTTTGACGTATGCTTAAAATCTATCACAGCAGTTCTAACTTCCCTTGCATTCTTCTCCATAACATGCTTTGCAACCAACTCAACAGTTTCTCCAGTGTCGGCAACATCATCAACAACTAAAACACTCTTATCACTCAAATCCACAGTCAACGGTTGAGTGATCCTTGCCTTTCCAGTTATAGTTGCAACTATACCCCAGTGTTCCGCTTTAACACTGTAGAGATCCTTTATAAGGAGAAAGTCAGCCATAATTCTTGCGGGAATCCATCCTCCCCTTGCAATTGCAACGATGACATCTGGCTTAAATCCAGAATTCTTTATCTTATCTGCAAGTTCTTTACAAAGCTCATAGACTTCCTTCCAACTGTATTGGACACACTTGAACATTGAAAATATAGCTTTGGGAACGTATTTAACCCTTTCCAAAAGTTTTAAAAACATCCCAACAAACTTCAATCAAGCCCGGGTGGTGTAGTCCGGCCCATCATGCGGGCCTGTCGAGCCCGCGACCCGGGTTCAAATCCCGGCCCGGGCG
>QMZE01000295.1 GCA_003663025.1 Archaeoglobales archaeon | reverse complement strand
TCTGGAGAGTGGGGATGCCGTGCACGGACCAGCACCCGGAAGAGGGCCTTGTGATGAACCAGGACGAAGTGGTCGGCTACACCACACCGCCCATTTGGGACGCATCGAGCGGGAACGTGACGTGCCAAGTAACGATACACGACGGGAAAACCGTCGAGAAGATAAAAGAAGGAAAGACAGACGTGAGCATCGGGTTCTTCTGCGACTTGCACGAGACCCCGGGGACGTTCGGGGACTCGAACTACGATGCGGTCCAGAGGAACATAGTGTTCAACCACTTAGCGGTCGGGCTGGACAAGGGCCGGGGCCGGTGCCCGGACGGAACTTGCGGGATACAAGCAGGTTCCAAGGACAACGAAATCGACTGGAACAAGTATAATCATCTACCTTGCGTGGGAGAGACGCACTACGACTGGCTGATGCAGGACTACCCGCCGAAGACGGAAGAAGAGCGTGCCATGTCGCACTTCAACATCACGCCCGAGGACTGGGCAAAGCTGAGCGCTGAGGAAAAAGCGGCAAAGATAAAAGCACTGCCGGAAAGAGGTTCAGGGATGGACGCAAAGCTATCCGCGGAGCAGAGAGCTGCGCTGAAAGAATCGGACTTCTGCGGCCCTGGGAGAAGCTTCCCAGTGCCGGACTGCGCTCACTACACCGCAGCACTAAGGATGCTTCCGAGATATCAGGGACCGGGGAACAAGGACGAGATTCACGCTTGCATAATCAGGAAGGGGAAAAGCTTAGGATGCAAAGGAGCGGAGGACGCACAGACACTGAAGCACAACATCGAGGTCCAGAACGCAAAGGTCAAGGAAGGAGAATACAGACTGATGCCGGGGTACCCGGACACTCACGACCATTTCGCAACATTGGACGCTGAGGGAAACGGAATATCAAGCGAGAACAATGGTCACATGCACGAGATAAAAGGGATGAACGTGCTCTTAGAGCAGGGACATTCGCACGACCTCGTGCCTCACAGTTCTGAGGAGGAAACCCCTATGAGCGACGAAGAGAAAAAGAAGAACGAGGACAAGCAGGAAGAGAAGTCGGAAAAAGACTCCGGCAAGAAACCTGCAAACGAGCCCAAGAACAAGGCAAAGTCCGAGGACAAGGCAGAACCGCCAGCGGAGAAGCCTGCCGAGAAGGACATGGCCTCCAAATACGTAGAGCAGATGATCAAGGCTGAGCACACGAAGCTGGTGGATGCTATCATGGACCGCAACCCTCCAAAGGAGCGGGAGCACTATGAGGGCAAGACTCTGGACGAGTTGAAGGAGCTGAAAGAGTTCCTGGACTCTGTAGCTCCGGGGGACAACTCCATCCCAGCGGGAAAGAGAACAGCCAGCGACAGCACGAAGGCGATAGACGACGCCTACGCCAGCGTGGAGGAAAAGCTTCACACCAACTAAGCTTGGGTGAAGAGGAACAACAGGAAAAATTGAGGGATAAAGATGAACCCAACAAACATAGAAGCACCGGTGACACTGAGTAGGGTGGCATCGGACACAATCCCGTTCGCCAGGGCCGTGCAGCGCTCCGGGGACGGGAAAGTGAGCCTGTTCGGAGGCACGGTGATTGACGACTGCCAAGCCGCCTGGACTGCAGGACATGCAAACGTGACAATCACCACACCAGCAGGGACATTCGCAAGTGTGATGAACCACATTGCATGCGCAGCAGTGCCTGACACAACAAACATCGCGTACAAGACTATCGCATCAACTGACATGTCAGACGATGCAGCGTTCGGGATACTGATCAAGAGCTCGGTAGCCCTGAGCGAAGGTGACGTGCAGGTAGGAACAGACGAGACGGCGGCATTCGCCAGCCCACAGCTGGTGGACCTACCGGCCATGGAAGCCGGGAAGTGGTATTACTTCAACCTGGAATTCGGCGGTGTCGTCGGGGACCGGGATGCGGTGATAGGCTTCGGCCTCTACAACAACTCCGGCGGCGCACTGACGACCAACCTGGACGTGCAGTGGGTAGGACGCGGCGGCATTGCCTACGACATTGCCGGGTTCGCGTATGCGGACCAGACGGTAGAGGACGACCAGGCAGTGGAATACCAGGACGTCGAGATACTGGCGAACGGCAGAATCTCGTTCATCCCACTCAGCGACGGCGAGACGTGCCTTGCAGAGCAGAGACTATACCCGATACCGGGCACAGGGAAACTGACCACGACCGAAATCGTATTCGGCGTGAGACCGATCACGGCAGCAGAGGACCAACCTACTGCCGGTGGTGACGTGATGGTGGTGAGGTAAATGATCCAGGGAGACGCACAGACACTGCAGCACAAGATCGAGCAGTGGAAGAAGAAGCTGCCAGACTACATCAGCAAGCTGGAGGACTCAATCATATCCAGGAAGATACTTCCGGTCAGGAAGATCGGCGCGGACGTGATGTGGGACAATGTGGAGCACTTCGACAGGACTGGAGAAGGAGCGCAGATACTTGCGAAGGGCGCGGTGCCGAAAGGCAGCGGGTCCGTTGCGACCTACGTTCCGTTCCAGATGTATCAGATAGTGGACGGCTTCAAGATTCACGAGAAGGACCTGAAGCTGGACGCCGAGGTCAAGAGCCGGAACCTGGAGATCATCCTGAACAACATTCACAGGAAGGAGAATATCCTGACGATCGCCGGGGACACGCCGCACAACATCAAGGGAATCGTCGGAGCCGCAGCCGCGAACACGCTCGGACAGGCAACCAGGACTGCAGTGTGGACCAACCCAGCAGCTGCGAGATACTACGATGA
>QMZE01000294.1 GCA_003663025.1 Archaeoglobales archaeon | reverse complement strand
TGAAGTCTCTACGTAAAGAGATTAGCGAAGAACTTGGAGGTATGAGATATGAATTAAAGGATAAAATAACTCGACTATTTGAGCTAGAAAGTCAAGCTCTCTCTGATATAAGTAGGATACATGGTATGTTATCAAATAGCTCAATAGTTATGGCATCAATGGAGCTTGACCTAAAGAAAAGAGAAGAGATAGTCAAAAACGAGATATCCAACATAAGACTAGTGTTACTAGATCTGGTAACGGGTATAGAGGAACTTAAAAACCTATTAAAATCAAACGAATAGTACACACTTAAACCTAAAACTATAGAGGAGCACAAGAGTATAGCTCATAAGGTCATACAATATATTCTGGCCTGAAATTGTAGTTATCTTTAAAGTTATACTCCTGCTTAGACTGTAACTTTACCTATTCCCTCTTAATACTCTAAACCCATTCATAACTTGATTATTTCCTAGCTCCCTTACAACTCCTGTAGTGTTTTCTTCCACATTGATTTCTAAGTGTAAAGTTTATGTATAGTTATAACATGTATACATGATGTTAAGAAGAAAAGGAGATGTAGAGGAACTAGCGGAAAGAATCGAAAGCAGACTTGAGAGTCTAAGAGAGGAGACTAGAGCGATAAGAGATGAAATAACAGATATTATGAGTGGTATAGAAAGAAGATTTGTAGCTAGGATTACTGAAGGACAGAAACTTGTGGCCGATGCAATAACAGATGCAATAGACCTAATAAGAGTCATACGATCAGAAACAGAAAAGCTAACAACATCGACTACAGAGATAGCGGAATTAACAAAACAGATCCAAAGTACACTTGAGACTCTGCAAACACATTTAGCAAAAGCTGGAGAAATAGATACTAGGTTAAGTGGAATAAGCGAAGAGCTGACGAAGAACATAGCAGAACTATCGCCTATTCTTAGTAGCTTGAACACAAGACTTGAGGAAAGTCTGAAATTAATTGAGAAACTCAGAGAGAGTGAGAGAAAAGTAGCTGAAGTTGAAGTAAGGCTATCCGAGCTTACTAAAAAGGAAAAAGAGCTTATGGCAAAAGAAGAGGAACTTAAGAAGAGGGAGAAAGAAGTTTCTAAACTCCTTTCTGAAATGAGGACGCGAGAAAAAAGTATAGCCAAACAGGAGACGGAACTTAGGGGGTTATTTGATAAAATGGCAAATCTATTAGTAGAATTAGAAAATAGAAATAAGAGATTAGAGAAAATGACTGCAGATTATCAAAAGCTCTCTGAAGAGGTACGTAAAGAGAGAGAAGTTATACGGAATAGAGAGACAGAACTAAAAAGACTGGAAAAAGAATTAGAGGCTAAAGAGAATACGTTAAAGAGAAAAAGTGAAGAGATAGAAAGGAGGATGGCAGAACTCGATATAAGAGAGGCAGAGATCACAAAAATGGAGGAGAGTTTAAGAGAGAGGGAAAAAGAATTGATGAGCAGAATAAGCGAGTACGAGAAGGGAATGAAGAAGCTACTCGACTTAGAGAGAAAACTGAAATTAAAGGAGGCGGATTTAGAGAAAAGAGAGAGATATCTAGGAGTGCTTAGAGAGGAAATGCTTAAACTGGAGAGTGATATTAGAGCTAGAAAAGAAGAACTAGAGAAGTTAGAGACTGAGATAGGTCTAAAGAGGAGGGAGATAGAAGAGGAACTTAAGCCTATGCTCAGTAGAGTTAAGGAAGAGGAGAGTAGATTACTAGAATGGGAGAAAAGATTACTAGAGAGGGAGAGAGAGCTTTCTGGATATCAGAGAGCACTAGCTAGTAAGATGGAAATGCTAGTAGAATTAAGAGAAAGATTAGAGATGAAAGAAGCAAATCTAGAGAGAAGGGAGAGAGAGCTATCCTCTAAACTGAGAGAGCTTGAAGATCTAAAAACTAGAGTTAAAGAACTTGAAGAAGAGAATAGTAAACTAAAGGACACTATAGAGATGTATAAGAGGGAGATAGAGAGACTTAAAGAATTTGTCTAAGTATTATTAAGAATATAATAGCTATAGATGAAAGAAGTATAATCACAGCTATTGTCTCAAGTAATTCCATTTTGATATCCCATTGTTCACTACTGTACTTCAGGCTTTTTAGAGTTTGTATAGAGATAGTACTTATGGAGAATGAGATAACACCTAGAAGTGTAGCCAATATGAGCTGATTAATGGAATTGTATAGGTTGAGGATAAGTACATCAATTAGAATCAGTACTACAGCTATCATGAGTAGATATGGTAGCAAGGACAGATACCTATACTCAGGACTCACTTCAACACCTCCTCTATTCTCCCTATGACAAAGTGTTTATCTAGCATTGATAAGTAGGGTGCTATTCTAGGACCATACTCTCTACCGAAAAATATTAGGTATAGTGCTCTGAAGAATTCTCTCTCTTCCCTCTTAGTACGTTTTATATTCATCATTGCTCTTTTGATTTCGTCTTCAGTCCAGACTTCGATTCTCTTTAAGCTTTCGAGCAAACTTTTTAGTAATTTCTTCTGCACTGGAGTAAGGGATGATACTATAGTCTCACTCACTCCTTCACTTATACTCAGTAGATAGCTACTTGGAGCATATTTACTCACCCATCTTCCAGCTCGTAGTACTCTATTAGTGATAAGCTCTAACTCGTAATCCGTTAGATCTCTATCTATAACTTTAGTACTCTTCAACTTTTTGACTACAAAGTCTGCTATATCAAACCCAGGTGGTATTAATTGGGCTAGGACTGTAGCCTGTAGATATGATATCCTAAATGGACAT
>QMZE01000293.1 GCA_003663025.1 Archaeoglobales archaeon | reverse complement strand
GCGAGGAGGTGATGTGGCATGATAGTTGTATATGTGGCGATGATTGCAGCGATAATAGCCTTTGCGCTGATAGATCTGCTCAGTCGCAAAACTCAGATTTCAAACATGATCGCTGCCTTACTGTTAATAGGACTCGGCTCCTCTCTAATTTTAGCGGCATTGTCAATGTGGCTTGATGTGAGCATTCAGACAACGGAAGAATACATCGCAGTGCTAACAGATGATTTCATGAAGGTCGTAGGAGGGCTGGGGTTATCAACTGCGGGCATGTCTCTGATCACAGGCGGTTTCTCTTTAATAATCGGAGGCAAATATGAAGTGAGGCTGAGCAGCACGGAGCCAATATCAATGATAGAGGTGAAGAAGTGATGTCGTCAGAGCTATCAGAGCTAATAGCAATGTTGGAGCGCATAAGGAAAGAGCTGCGATGGTTCATAGTCTCCGCAGACAGAGAAGCGGTGTATAGGGCGCATGAGCTTGTGCAAGAAGCACTAATCAAAGCGCAGATAGTCAAAGCGCATATGCGATAATTTCTCTCTTTTTCTTTTTGTTTCTGCCCGCCTTCTTCTATTATATTTTATATTATAATATTACAGGACGGTTTGGTAAGCGTAACGGTGAATGTGTGGAAGACTCCAGAAGGTGAGAGAGAGAATGCTAGATGCCATCTCATACCTGCTGGCGAAGAAGGGAGTTTCTCTCGCAGAAGAAGCGAAGAAGAAGCCTTCGGCATTTTACTCTGTCATCGTCCGCAAAGATGCAGGGGTGTGGGCGGAGGATGCGGATGGAAATACTATTGCGAGTGGGGAAGCGGGGGTAGATGATGTTGCTGTGATTCAGAGTGGAATCAACCATATCGCCAGCCTCGGCGGCGGGATATTATTATTAAGCGCAAACACTTTCACCTTTTCCGATAAAGTATCCATCAACTGCGACTATATCAGCATCATAGGAGCAGGGAGAGGGAAAACAGTAATAAACGGAGACCCTGGCACAGATAAACCCTACTTTGAGTTAGTTAATGATACAACAACTCCTCGTAAATTCATAACAATAGCTGACTTCACGATTGATGGCTCAGATAGACCCTCTACAGGAACTCAATTCTCGGCTGCAATTTGGGATGAAGGAGATGGCGATATATCTTACCTGATAATAGAAAACATGGAAATTATAAATTCCAATCCTTACGCCGGTTGTATTCAGTTTGAGAATTCATCTGGCTCCTTGAATAATGTCCTCATCAGGAATTGCTACTTAGAGACTATCCACCACTCTTGCTACGGCTTGGCATTTAGAAAGCCTACAACATACGCTTTTATAATCAATAACAAAATTATCATGGATCACTCCGACTCATATAATAATCTGGCTTTATATCAAGATATTTCGCATGCCTTTGTTGCAGGTAATATACTAATATCATCAGGTGGGCATACTCCTCTTGCTGTTTCTCCAGGATCCTATGTGAATGTTATCGGAAATATTGTCAAAGCTTCTTCTGATTCCGGCGAAGGAGGTATAGAAGTCGAATGGAAATCGGGGCACGGCACCGAAACAAGCCACCATGTTAATGTTATCGGTAATGTTGTCCGAAACGGAAATTGGGGAATATATATAACAAGAAGAGACACGAGTCAGCCATTTCCTTATAGAGTTAATATTATAGGCAATGTTGTAGAAAACTGTGCTGTAGGCGTGTATGCAGATGGGGGCACTGATATAATCATTTCGCATAATAATGTTGTTAATAACACCACTTCTATGAGCTTATCAGGCTTATCTAATGCAATTATTGAGGGTAATTTAGGGTATGTAAATAAGAACGGGGGCACAGCTACCTTCAGCGGCGACGGCACAACAACACAATTCTCAATCGCTCACGGCTTGGTTCCAACACCCACGAAGGTTCAGGTCACTCCTCTCACAGCGGATGCAGCCGGAGACTTCTATGTTACCGCTGACGCCACGAACATATATATCAATTACTTATCACCGCCTGCAAGCGGAGTGGATAATGTTCAGGTTTGGTGGGAAGGGGAGGTATGATTTAAGAGAGAGGCGTGGCGCTCATCCTGCCTACGAGTTTTAATCGTATAGTTATAACAAGCGGGAAAGCATCCACACACACCACTCCACCACTCTGTCCCATTTACTTCTGAAGGGGCGGACGGTAGAGTAGAAGGTATAGAGCAGGATGAGTAAGAATACGCCCTCTCTCAATCTCTTCATCACAGGCATAATATCCATTTAGTTTTATAACATATAAAACATAATTGACACACATGGAGGAGCTGGAGTGGCGATTATTAAAGTGGATGATGGAGAGGATCGCGAAAGATCTAATGGTGACAGTGTTAATAGACGGCGATTTTCAGCATGCACTTTCCCTCTACAAAGAATTATACAATCTGATAGGAGCGCTTGTATGGATGAGAGGCGTTTTGCTACCTATTAACAATCTTAACCCAGACAGGTAAACAACCGTTAAACTTATAAAGACATGGAGCATATGGAGTGATGAGGAGGTGGTGAGGCATGATATATGTAATGAACAGCCCTATTCTGACTGCGCCAGGTAAATATGCGTATGAGCTAATAGACATAGAGAGGGCGCGCAGGTTGTTAAAAGAGCCGTTTGAGTCAGCAATCGGTCACGAAGCTGCCGCAAGATTCCTAAGCAAATTGATAGGTGTGGAGGTTCCCACGCAGAGAATAAGCATAGCGATGCGTCCTGGTGATGTAGCGGTGATCTTCAGAGTTAAGCAGAGG
>QMZE01000292.1 GCA_003663025.1 Archaeoglobales archaeon | reverse complement strand
TTCCTTCCTTAATGCTTCAACATAGATGATTATCGTGTGGTCGTACGTGTCATCATCTGAGTATGCATCGATATGAATTCTGCATGGTGATTCTGGAGTCTTAAAGAGTAACCTACCACCCATCAAGTACCCCTCACCAGAGAGCCATTCATAGTTAGCGTGAGGAAAGATCTGGGTCTCACCATATCGGAATCGGGTGTGAACCAAGTTGCAACAACCGGGTGGGAAGTAGACTCCTAGATATGTCACATAGTCTTCCTCTACTTCTATACTTGTAGTTATGGGACTACTGATAGGAGTATTAGCTGGGACTGTCAACCTCTTCTGGTAGAGCATTCTCTAATCCCCTAGACTTCTCTCCTATATGCAAAGACAATACATGTTATCTGAGCATCATCAGTAGTTGGATTCCTAGCCTCAAGTTCTAGTTCCTGTCCAGCTTCAAACTGTAATGCAAATGGTTGGGGTAGTATGACTATTGCCGGTTCATTAGCATTTAGTGTTCCAGCAAAGAAGTATGCTAGGGTCTGTGGGCATCTTAGGAAGAACCTTACTCCAGTAACGTCTGTCAATAGTATATAGCCTACCACGTAGTACTCGTATCCCTCTTCGACAGTGAATATTGTCTCTTCAACAGAATCCCCAGCGAGGAGACTAGCGTAGTAGCAGTATGCACCGTGATGGAATACTGGAATCATGTCTTCAGCTTCAATCCTAGATAGTCTTGTGAACTCTACCCATGCTGGTCTTGTGTAGTCTGGGTATCCTCTTACCATACTATCACTCATGAAATACATTATTGAATTCCCTAATATAAGTAGGAGTATGATGCACGATATCAGAGCCATCTTGTAGTCTGGATACCCTCTAGCCATTCATTTACACCTCTGCCCACCATCCAAACTTCAAGTTATCAGTCCCACTAGGTGGTGCAGTACTGAATGTGATTATGATGTAAGTACTATCAACTGTTATCGTCTTGTCAGCATGAGCATCTGGTGTTAATGGACTTACACCGTACTTTGATGGAGTACTTACTAGACCATGCTCGATCCTGAACTCTGTAGTAGAACCATCACCACTAAAAGTAGCTACTCCTGAGTTTACAGTCCTATAACCAATATTTCTCCTTACAATTGTACTTGAACCTACTCTCTCAATCTGGGCAGTACTATTACCATAGACAGTACAATAAGCAATGACATTATTATCAGATGTTCCGTATTCCCTTATCCCATAACCTTGTGTAGCTGTTGCTTGGTCATCAAATGCAGATACACCCATGACACGGACATACTCACTATCCTCTATGAGGATACCAGCATAACTTCCAGCACTCTCCTGACTGTTGTTCTTGTAGTCTCCCCCTATAACTCGGACATTCCTTGCACTCCTGATCCTACAGCCATACTGATCATTACTCCATGCTGAACAACCGATAATGTCAATTTCCTCTCCCCCATCAACATATATCCCTGTCAATTGGGATAGGTATGCATTACACTTTACCAATTTGACATTCTTAACTGAACCTATGTAGAGGCAGTGGCTAGTGTATGTCCTACCAATATCACAACCAATAGCCTTGACGTTTGTTGAGATTATGTTTATTCCCGCACCACACTCTCTCACCTCGCAGTTTCTAATCCATGAGACTTCACTATCACGTAGCTCTATACCCCATCCATAACAGTTCCATATCTGTAGGTTCTCAAGGACTGTCTCCTTACAGTTCCTTATGTAGACACCACGTCCTGAAGTCTGGTTGTCCCTATTCCCATAGAGTAAGAGATTTCTGATAACAATTCCATACCGATCTGCCGTACTCTCATCCTTCTTGATTATATCATCATTAACACCATCTTTGAGGTAGAGAACTGTACCATAACGATATGAACCATCAAGCCTTACAACTCCATAGTGTTCTCCCTCTAAAACTATGTTGTGTTTCCCTGTCAGGTCGATTGGTTCTGATAGTTCATATACTCCCACTTCTAATAGGATTTTTCCATAATTAATACTGCTTATTGTTCCACTTATCACTTCACTCGCATCATCGTCCTCATACCTTATCCTACCCCTCCAATCTTCAGCCATGTAGACATCTCTATCTTTATACACTATGAAACTGAATGGTCTTTTGAATGACAAGGGGTTTGACCTGTGCAGTCCTCTCCACAGTTCTCCATACTCAAAATCAATTGTTATTCCAGCTAGGTGCATTCTACCTATGTCTTCCTTCCTCTCCATTTGGATCACCTGTTTAAATGAATGGTGGGTGTGCTATATACTTTTGAAGAAGGTAGTTAGCATGTGCTCTAATCTCACGCTCAGATAGTGCACGATTGTAGATACGGAGGAAATGAAGAGTGCCTTTAGCTCTTCTCGCATATTCGTGATCTTGCATTAATTCAAGATTATCAATTGCATCTCTAACACCTACAGGGAATGAAGTTTCATCTATTAATTCAGCATTCAGATAACATCTTACACTAACACCTTCTTCTGCAACTCCAACCAGATATATGAGATCTCCATACCAATCAAATGTACCATAAGTAACTCTATAACTAGCATTATCAGTACCTAAGAAAACCCAAGTAAAAGCTTCTGTGCTATACTTTTCAAGGTAGATGTTGTACTGTGATTGCCCACTTATGAGCACTAACACATCTCTCTCATAGTTATCTGAATGAAGGTTTAATAGCATTTCAATACTTACACTTCTAATTCCCGTTATTGGAGATGGGGATACTTCTACATACGCATTCTCTCCATTAAAGTA
>QMZE01000291.1 GCA_003663025.1 Archaeoglobales archaeon | reverse complement strand
TCGAGTTGGGAATGATGCTTGCACTTGGTAAACCAGTTTTCATACTCGTTAAGAAGGGTGAAGAAGAAAAGTTGAGAGAAAAGATACCATCTGACTTGATTTGGAAGAGAGTAGTTCCATATCAAGAGTTTATAGATATTGAAGATGAATTGGCTGAACTTGTAAAGAAAAGACCCAAAGTGGATAAGATACCTTCAACACGGAAGTTAATCGAAAGTAAAATACAGGAAATAGAAGATCGAATTGTTGAGAGAATCGAAAAAAGCTTGAGGGGTATAGTTAGGGAAGAACTTAATAAGGAAGTTATATTTGAACGATTGTTGGAGTTACTAAAGAAGTTGGGTTTCGACAAGATACCCAAAGTTATAGGTGAAGAAAGACGTATAGAAGTTAGTCCATCGATTAGGAAAACCATAGAAGAGCTTATTGAAATTGTCGGAGATTATCTCCCTGATGATTCAGAAACTGCAATTATGATGGGTAATTGGTATTTAGAGCAAAAGGAATATGAAAAGGCTTTGAAGCTTTATGATTGGGCTTTGAAGCTCGATCCAAATAATGCTGATGCTTGGTTTTTTAAAGGATTAGTGTTTGATAGTATGAAAAAGTATGAAGATGCTTTGAAGTGCTATGATGTAGCCTTGGTGTTTGATCCAAATGATTCAGCCACATGGAACAATAAGGGCTGGTGTCTTGTGAATATAGGTAAATTAGATGAAGCTTTAGTCTGTTTTGATAAAGCCTTAGAGTATGATCCCAACGACAAACTTGCATGGGCAAATAAGGGCTGGTGTCTTAAACGTTTAGGTAGATATAACGAAGCCTTAAAATGTTACGACAAAGCTTTGGAGATCGATCCAAACTTTGTTGATGCTTGGAACGATATAGGTATAATCTTTGTGGACATCAAAAGATACGATGAAGCTGAAGAATGCTTTAAAAAAGCATTAGAACTCGATCCAAAGAACATTACGGTAATTCAAAATTTATCCGAGCTATACCAAATTGTAGGTAAGTTAGATGAAGCTTTAAAGTTTGCCAAAAAGGCTATAAGACTATCCAAAGAATTTGACGATAAAGCAATCTCAAGATACCTTGTTATCACCGCATACCTCCTAAAAGGAGAGCGAAGAAAAGCCAAAAGTGAGATCAGAAATCTCATCAAATACC
Organism: Archaeoglobales archaeon; assembly: GCA_003663025.1. GTDB lineage: Archaea > Halobacteriota > Archaeoglobi > Archaeoglobales > Archaeoglobaceae > Archaeoglobus_B. Next base: position 1,622 of record QMZE01000291.1, on the reverse strand, counting down.
TTAGAAGGATTGGCGATAAATTCAAACCCGACATTTGGGACATCTCACCACTCTTACCAACCATAGACGAAAAACTACCAGATGAGGACAGAAAAATCGTTCATGCACTTGTAAATCTCCTAAGGGGTAAGATGAGTTTAGACAAATTTGAAAATTTTTAACCTAAAAACCTCGGTATAAGTCCTTGCATCATCATGCAATCAACCAAAACAAGAGCAACCATTGCCTCAAGAACTGGAATAGCCCTTGGAACAATACAAGGGTCGTGCCTACCCTTCACAACTATCTCATCCTCAACCATATCAACCCAATTCACAGTCTTTTGAGGTTTTGAGATTGAAGGTGTTGGCTTTATTGCAACCCTAACCACTATGTCCTCCCCATTCGATATTCCACCCAATATTCCACCTGCGTTGTTCGTCTCAAATCTTATCCTACCATCCCTCAAAACAATCTGATCGTTGCACTCACTCCCCCTCATCCTTGCAACCCTAAACCCTGCACCGATCTCAACACCCTTAACAGCTGGAACACCCATGAGAGCAAATGCTATGTATGCATCCAACTTCATAAACACCGGCTCACCCAACCCAGCTGGAACCCCTCTAGCTACAACCTCCGCAATCCCACCAACACTATCCCCCTCATCCCTAGCCTTCAGTATCTCCTCCTCCATCCTCTTCGCAACATCCCCATCTGGACATCTAACTGGATTCGACTCAATTAACCTCGAAAGCTCATCCAAATCAAAATCTGAAGGATTTACATCACACCTCACACCACATATCTCCCTTGCAAATCCAACGACCTTCATCCCAAACCTCTCAAGTATCTTCTTTGCAATTGCACCAGCCATAACCCTTGCAACAGTCTCCCTTCCAGATGCCCTACCACCTCCTCTCCAGTCTCTCAATCCAAACTTGGCCTGATATGTGTAATCGGCGTGTCCAGGTCTAAAGAGATGCTTTATCTCCTCATAAGGCTTTGAATCTACATCCTTGTTATAAACCAACATACTAATCGGAGTTCCCAAGGTTTTACCTTCAAAAATCCCAGACAAAATGATAACTTCATCCTTCTCCCTCCTCGATGTTGAAATTGCAGACTTAGGTCTCCTCCTATCAACCTCTCTCTGAATGTCCCTCTCACTCAACTCCAATCCAGCTGGACATCCATCAACAACACATCCCACAGCCCTACCATGACTCTCTCCCCAAGTTGTAACTCTGAACAGGTATCCAAACGTGTTACCCACCATCGTTCAAACTCTGCTCAAAGTTAAGAAAACTTTATCTTTTAACACACACCTTAACAGTGGAGGAGTTGGTTGGAATAAGGAAATACTTAACATCGGTGAAGGGGATAGATGGAAACTTCAAAGATAGTCCTGAAGATTTCTACGTTGAGGAGATTGCAGATTTGAAGCTTGGTGATGGGGAGTGGGTTGTCGTTAGGGTTAAGAAGGTGAACTGGGATACCTTAAACTTCGTCAGAGTTCTTTCAAATAGACTACACATAAGTCAGAAGAGAATAAGCTACGCTGGAACCAAGGATAAGAGGTCTGTCAGTGTTCAATACTTTGCCATAAGGATAAAGGATGATGTTGAAGTTGAGAGGTTGAG
>QMZE01000290.1 GCA_003663025.1 Archaeoglobales archaeon | reverse complement strand
GTATAGCTCTAGTCTCTTGACCAACCCTTTCTCCACTAGTGTGTCTAGGTGCTGGTATAGGTTTAGGGGGTTGTAGCGACACTTGGGTTTGACTAGCCTTATCCTCTGCCTCTCATGCTTAGGCCTACGATACCACCATACGCATCTACCACCTCTCCCATCAACGTTCAGGCAGTAGTCCCTATCGACGCCATTCAGTATGCAGCATATCTCACGCGTGGTTAGTGCCTCACTAGCACTCTTAATGAGCATGTAGATCTTGCTAGCCACCATCTCCAGGGCATAGGCCTATGCATGCTACAATTAAAGCCTATCCACCCCAACCACTCTCCTTTCCACAGTTCAATGGTTTCCTTATGTGAACGTGTTCTTTTCACTGTTCATGGTGTGGGGGAGTGTATAGGCGTGGGGTGTTTGAATGGACGGAAGCCCCCCTTTCTTCCATGGATTGAAAGGGGTTGGGGGCTTCTAGGCGTATACCCCTAGGGCTGCTAGTATGACCACACCTACTCACATCAACCTGAATACCACACCATCGACGCTACTCACTAGGGGCATGTTGTGGGAGGGGTGCTCTACTAGGGCTGCTAGTATATGCACCCCTATGACCACGCCCACTTACACCAACCCTAATGCCATATCATCGATGCTTCTCACTAGGGGCATGTGTGGGGGAGGAGGCCTCTAAGGCTTTGAGGCCTCTAAACCGCATACCCACACTCCCATCTGCATCAACCCGAATATGACATTATCGACTACACTCACTAGGGGCATGAATGCTAGGGCGTGTGTTAGGACTCTATGCGAGGGGTTGTGGGAGGGGGGCTTTCCAGCATGTATGGCTTCATGAACGCCTATATGCGCTCCTATCCGCGTTAATGGGAATACCACAACATTGATGGCTATCACTAGGGGCATGTATCCCATGGTCCTTTCAATTCTCCATCAGCACCCTATCCCTAATTTTTTAAACAGGTTTTACCTATGTAGCTACTAGTCCTTCAATTCTCTTCGGTTCAACATGGGGCTTATGGGTTTTCATGGTGAGGGGGGTTTAGCACAGCTGTAGTAAGGCTCATGGTCCTCCAATCAATCCACATCGAAACCCCTCTTCACGGCCTCATAGAGCGCTCCATGAAGCCTTTTTACCTGGGTAGTTACCAGGGTAAAAACGGGGGTGTTGGAATGGAGGCGAGGAGAACCATAACCGTGGCCATAACTAAGCCCCGCGCTACCTTCATGGAGGGGACTGTCCCTCAGGAGGATAGAATCCCCTCCATGAGGGTGCGTGGGGACTAAACCCTCCACCTTTTTTTGTCCATGAAACCATGTGGGGGTGAGGGTGGTGGAGGAGGCCATAAGGATTGTCAATATGTATGCCCACCCAATCCTAGCTAAAGTTGTAACAGCCTTCATGAAGAAGAAGCTACACCGTGTAAGGGACATGTTCATCAACTATGTGCACTATAAGCTGTTGAGGCATGCTAGCGTTAAGAGGCTAAAGCGCATATACATATCGCAGAACTATGTGGGTCTGGTATTCGAGTTCAAGGACAACTACCTGTACATCATGGGCGTTGATGGTGGCAAAGTATTCGTGAACATCATGGATGCTTCACGCTTTGCTTCATCAGACTATCGCGACTACCGCTTTGCTGATGGCATCGCTATAATGACTTATGAGGACTACTGTTTCTTCAATGCTATGGAGTATCATAACGACTGTATCGTCGAGAACATAACCACACTACCATGGCCCAACAATCCAGACTTCTATCCGCGATGGTATAGAATCCAAGGCGATGTAGTGCTAGGTATCATGGCTGACGGTGAGGCAGCTCACCATGAGTATATCAATAGCTTAATGTTTGACATCTACGACAGTATTGCCACCATTATCCACCGCGAGTTAGCTTACAGGATTCAGAGCGTCTTAAGCGATCATGGTATAACGAGTGAGTTTATGGCTGACTCAAGTCAAGGCGTAATCAGGTTCAAGGGCCCGAAGACGTTTAAGCGTGAACACTTGGCAAAGCTGGCTAGACTGATAGTTGATGAAGTGTTCATTGAGGACATTGATGAGAGTGTACGTGAGCCTAGTGTAAGCTGGAACTTCCGTGGCATAACAGTAAGACCCGCTATGGACACCACCATTACAATCGCATATGATCGTCACCCGATGTTTGAACACTATCCATTCTACCGCATTACAGTACACGTGGGCATAGATGTCGTGAGGGCTTTCGCAGAGAGTGCTGTCAAATACTTCAAGCCTGAGGTTAAGGAGCGCACTATTAACCATGGCAGGCATACTATACGCTTTAATGGCTATCCAACTAGCGTGGTTATTGAGTGGGAGCCACCATTCAAGGTAACACATGCACCTACACCCATGATCATACCCGTAAGGCCAAGGAGGCTATACATCGATGTCGGTGAGCTAAAAGTAAGCCACCCTGAGCATGGTGAGAACACTTACAGCATTGTAAAGCCACTAGCAGCCATGGTTGGGAGTACACATAGTAACGAGGTCTTTGAGGCTAGGTCTAACGCCTGGGCCATTAAGCTACTACCAGTTGAGCCACTATGGCCTAAAGATACGGTGGAGTGGCCATGAAGCTACTATCATGGCTTCTATTTTGGCTATACCTAGCCACATGCTTCTTTGTGAGTCTAGCACTTACTGTAGTCGCCTTTCTCCTTGCCATGGAGCGTGAAGGGGAGGGGCGCGATAAGAAACGCTAGCGCTAAGTTAAGCACCGATAGGTGTACCCCTCATTACGCTTTAGGTG
>QMZE01000289.1 GCA_003663025.1 Archaeoglobales archaeon | reverse complement strand
GCCTAGCAGCTAGCATAGGCTTCATTTGTGGCGTAGTGGTTACATGGCTAGCATGGGCTTGGAGGCATAGGAAGCTTATCATTACAATCGTGGATTGGGCTATGGAGGCTGCTAAGGATGGTAAGATCACATGGGAGGAGTTTGCAATCTTATGTGAGCGAATGGGTAAAATAGCACGTGAATATGCGTGTAAGCGAGGGGTGAGTGGTAGTGGCTGAGGTTGCTAGGCCCATTATTCGTAGGGTGTATGAGACTACAGCTTTCGACCCAGAGAAGGGTACGTATCGTGCAGTTGTGATCCGTGTAGAGTGGCCTCGTGGAGTGTTCCACGACATCTACATTGATGCTAGCGAGTATGATCCTGACAAGGTTGAGGAGTATGTGCGTAACTGGTTGAAGCGTTATGGTAGGTGGGTTGGGAGAGAGGTAGAGTTGAAGTGAGAGTGATCATTGCAACAGTTGCAACATCACTTGTTGAGTGATGTGTGATGGGGTTTCTATCGAAGCTTGCAGAGTGGTGTAGAAGCAATATTCCATTTGTTGGTGGGCATATAGCATGGCTAGTTGAGCAGTTAGAGTCGAGGCTCGAAGAGTGGTTAGAGCCCTGGTTTGACAAGCTAAGTGGTGTATGGGACTGGTTTAGTAGGGTGAAAAGTGAACTGGATGAGTTTGCCAGAGACCCATTTAGCTACATCAAGAGTCGAGTGTTAAACGTGCTTAACGCGATTGTGGGTACTGCTTACAAGGGTTTCACTGGCTTCGTGGAGTGGGTTGAGAGTGGCATACAACAAGCATCAGCGTGGATCAATAGTAGTGTCGAGTGGTTGAAGAGCCAGATTGCACGGTTAAGTGATGCTATTTGGAGTGCTGTTAAGCCGTTTATTGAGCCCGCGTTAAAGTGGATTGAGAGCGTATCAAGCGAGGTAAACGAGTTCCTGAAAGACCCTGCTGGGTACATCAGGAGTCGTATTTCATCGTGGATTGAGGGTGTTAAGAACTTCATTCTGGGGAAGGTTAACGAGGCTAGGAGGACACTTGAGAAAGTGGTTAGTGATGTGGGTAACGCGTTTAATGGTTTCGTGGAGTGGGTTAAGGGTCGTGTATCGAGTATCGTTGATGGGGTACTGAGCATTGATGATTTCCTAGCTAGCATGCTGTTTAACTTCATTGTCGGGTTTGCTAAATGGTTCCTATACACGTTCCTTAAGGATCTATTCGAGCTTGAGTATGATGTTGAGGCTGGTGAAGTGATAGGCGAGTATAAGAACCCCATCACTCGTTTCCTGGTTGAGCCTATAGAGGTTGAGGAGCCCAAATACGAGTATGAGAGCATTGAGAGGGTGGTGAGGGGATAGATGAGTGAGCAAAGGAAACGTGTACCGTTGATTGCTGGTCTGGTACATGAGGGCCTTAAGCTTACGCTTGACGAGTTTATGAGGCTCACTAGAGATGAGCAAGTGCGTATTGTACAGCAGTTTGCTGAGGGCTTTAGGAGTGTGGCTAACAACCTACGGTATCATGGACACTCAATGCAGACTAGGATTCTACGTGACGCTATTATCGAGTTGAGTAACGTGGTTGAGGAGGCTATCGAGCATGTATTGAGGGTTGTGCATGAGAACCCGTTGCTAGGCTTCGTGTTACTAGTCTTCCTACCACAGTACATTTCGCTTTACCTGGCTAATGACGTGTTCAACATCATATTCGACTTGTTGTTGAAGTGGTTTGAGCCTAAAGGTGAGACTAGCTATGAGGAGGCTATGGATCGAGCTAAGATATTCGTTACTGTTGTAGGTGATCTTAACACGCTAGGCGCGATATTCGATACTCTAGGCAAGACGAGGATACTTGGTAGTAAGCTTGGACTAGATGCTATGGGTCGCTTGGTAACCAACATTAGTTGGACTTTCGGTTTAGGGTGGCTTACATGGATCGTTATGGGCCCAATCTTCCGTTATGGTATTGCCCAACCAATTACGCGCGAGTTGAGGAAGCGCGTTAGGGATCGTGATCTCACGTTGTCACAGATCCAGGAGTTACTAAGGCGTGGCATTGAGGGCTTAGAGAGGTTTAGGGAGCGCTGTGTTGAGTTGGGCTATAAGGATCGTGACATCGATAAGTTGATTGAGTTGTCGTATAGGCTGCTTACGTTAACGGATCTTAGGCGGTTATATGAGCATGGCAAGATCACATACGAGCAGTTTGTAGGTGAGCTGAGTGCTCTAGGCTATCATCCTGATAAGCTTGAGGAGAAGCTTGAGAGTGAGCTGTTGAGTGTTCGTGGTAGTGAGCTTAGGTCGTATGTCTCAGAGGTTGAGGATCTATTTGTTGCAGGTTATAGGAGTGAGGATGAGCTGGTTAAAGCATATGATTTCGCTGGTTATGAGCCACTAGTTAAGCAGTTGAGGTTGTATCGTGCTCAGCATAGGAAAGAGGATCGTATTAACGATCTACGTGTGAAAGAGGTTGAGTATGCTTTCCGTGAAGGTAAGATAAGTGAAGAGGAGGCTATAGCGAGGCTATCAGAGTTCATTAAGGATCCACAGTATATTGAGGCTCTTATAGCGTTATGGAAGCAGAGAATGAAGCCTGAGGTACTAATTGATCCACTTGAGAGAGCAAGGCTACGTAAAAAGAGGCTTGAAGTAAGGATTGAAGGGTTAAACCGACAGATAGCTTTGCTACGTGAATTGTTGAGGGAGAGGCTTGAAACATACGATGCTATGATAGAGGAGGCTAGGCTGAGGGTTGATTCACAGTTGAAGCGTTTAGAGGAAGTCTATGGTGCACGTAT
>QMZE01000288.1 GCA_003663025.1 Archaeoglobales archaeon | reverse complement strand
TTAAACAATTTAACTGCTCTCTCTACCTCTTCCACGTTAGCGTGATCACACATATAAATCTGTGGTGATTTAACACTGTTGATTTTTAAATCACAATTACAAGGAATCTACAATTTCAGCGTATATCTCTGGTGGGATCTCCTCAGGTCTTTTATAATTATACTCACATGATTTGATGAGGTAACCCTTTTTTTCGCACCACTCTTTCAAAATTTTTCCGAACATTTTTCTTCTTCTTGAGAAAGCGAATCTGACCAAATCCTCAAATAACTCTTTATTTTTAACATCTATTTCTGGTTTAGGAATAATTCGAACTATGGCAGATTCGACCTTTGGTTTGGGCTTGAAAGCGTTTGGAGGTATTGTATCGAGGATTTCAGCTTTGCAGTAGGCTTTTGCAATGACACTCAACCTCCCATATTTTTTACTTCCTGGTTTAGCTGTAAGTCTCTCGGCAAACTCCTTCTGATAGGTAACAACTGCAAGCTTGAAGTCGTGTTTAAGAAGTTTGAACGTTAAAGGAGAGGAGATTTGGTATGGTATGTTGGCTACAAACTTGTCAAATTTTGGAAATTCAACCTTCAATGCATCTCCCTTAATCAACACAAACCTACCACTCTCAATTTCACTTGAAAACTTCCTTCGAAGTAAATTCACAAACCTACCATCTATCTCGATGCCGTAAACAACCTTGGCATTCTTAAGCAATAATCTCGTAAGTAATCCACTCCCACAACCCACCTCAAGCACCCTATCATATCTCAAATCAGCATATCGAACAATTTTGTAAAGATATCTCCTGTCTACAAGTATGTGTTGCCCCTTAGACTTGTGAAGTTTCATAGTATCGATAGGTAAAACATCAACATTAGATTTTTGGCTCGTCTTCTCAATTTATTATCGAGAGTTGTAACTGGTGCAAGCTTAATTCTTGAAATGGAAAGTTGTTCAAGATTAAAGATAAAGCCGCTTTACGTTTTACAAAATCGTTTTGATCTTATGATAAAGGTATTCCTCCACCTTTTCCAAATTTTTATCGATGAGGTGTAAAATTTAACTCATTTAAGAAAAGAGTAAAAATCTTCTTTCGCTCTATTACTGCCAAAAATCCAATTAAATGTTGGAATCTATTCTGTAAGCTATTTATATAATATTATTTATTTAAGAGAATTATGTTATCATGTCCCACTTTAAGAGGCAAAAGCTTATACACACAAAGTGGAAGAGGAAAAATCTAAAAATTCAAAATAATTGTATTTATAAAGCTTCCTCCCTCTTCTCACTCGTCCTTATCCTCACGACATCCTTAACAGGTATGACAAATATTTTCCCATCCACAGTCTTCCCAGTCCTTGCAGACTCCGTTATAACCCTTACAACCTCCTCAACATCCTTATCCCTCACAACAATCTCTACCTTAACCTTTGACAAGAGATCTACATCCATAGTCCTTCCTCTGAACTGCAACTGCATACCTCTCTACTACCTCTAACATCGGTTACAGTCATCCCATAGAAACCCCTAACCTCTAAGGCAACCTTAACCTCATTACAGCTTCAACCTTCCTCATTCCATCACCTCTTCATCGTAACGGATAATCCAGATTCTTTGCATACGAAATTTGAATACGCTACACTTACATGCTCAGCGATGTCCAATCCAAGCATCTCCTCCTTAGGACTAACCCTAATTCCAATACACCTCTTTGTATCCAGAACAGTAGGAATCCAAACCCAAAATCCCAGACAAAGTTCACAATTGCAGATATCACTTGACATACAAAGAATCCTAGATTACCGTATAGCAATCCAGTAACAAGTGGACTTTCAGTTGTATAGACTCCATATGTCCCATCAGCAAAAATTCCCAGAGCAACAATCCCCAAGTTCCAGCAAATCCATGAACAGGTATTGCACCCACAACGTCATCTATACATCTCCTTTCAAGCCACCAGTATCCGTAGCACGCTATGAACCCCGCAACAACACCTATCAAAACTGAAGTCCAAGGCTGCACCCACGCACATAGGTTAATGGCTACAAGTCCAGCTATTGCACCGTTACAGCTCATTCCAATGTCTGGCTTTCCATTTATCAACATTGCCGTTACGGCTCCACCAGACCTGCTAAATTTGTGTTTGCAGCGATTATCTAGATCCTAAGTTCGTGAGCGGATAGTGTTGAACCAGCGTTAAATCCAAACCAAAGTATAAAAGTTCCAATCACCGCAAAGGCTAAACTGTGACCTGGTATGGGTCGGGGAAATCCGTCCAATTCTTGGCCCCAAGAGTATGCAAGCAGCCAGTGCTATGTAACCTCCAAGTGCATAAACAACACCACTCCCAGCAAAGTCCAAAGCCCGTAACTACCTCCAAGCTTAACCATGAAATCCGAATTACTCAACCATCCACCACCCCAAAGCCAGTGACCGTATATTGGATATATTAGAGCTGAAACTACGACACTGTAAATTAGATAAACTGAGAACTTTGGTATCTTAGCTATTGCACCACTGACAATAGTTGCAGCTGTTGCACAGAAGACTAGCATGAAGAACCAAATTTCAACCTTTGAAACATCGTAAAAATCCCAGCCAAGAACCATCCATCTGTTCCAAGCATTCCATGCCAATCAGTTCTTATCATTAAGGCAAATCCAACAACAAAGAATGCCAAGCTACCCGCAGCAAAGTCCATCAGATTCTTCATCATGACGTTTGCAACATTCTTTGCCTTCGAAAATCCAGCCTCAATCAATGCAAATCTAGCCTGCATGAACATGACAAGAAATCCACAGATCAACACCCAGAC
>QMZE01000287.1 GCA_003663025.1 Archaeoglobales archaeon | reverse complement strand
ATTTGAAGAGAAAGCTTTTAGTTGAGATTAGTAAATTTAAACTGTATATAATGCTGGGTGGTGAAAAGTGGATAACGGGGTAGAGTTTGAAGAGTTCATAAAAATGAGTAGAGAGGAGATAGAGAAAGTAGCTAAGGAAATGGCGAATACGCTAGTGCAGACATGCGTACTGCAAGAGGAAGAAGAGGAATTCTTTCCAGTAGTTATCGATATTAGTGATTACCTAGACCTAGACCAACTCGCTTCAAGCGTGGCAGGAATAACTGATCCTCTGGGACAGTTGAAGAGTTGGCTTACTAACACGCTTAATAGCATAGCTTCATGGATTGCGAGTACTATAGAGGCTAGTGTAAAGGGTTTCGTAGATTGGTTGAACACGAGTATTGGGGGCATGATATCTGGGCTAGAGAGCGTAATCAGGGGATTAATTGATGGCGTACTAGGGGCTATAAGCGATCTAAGTGCCACAGTGCAGAAAGTAGTGATAGATCCGATAATGAATGCCATTAGCGAAGCGAGTAAGTTCCTCGCAGACCTTCCTGGAATGATCACTGCAATAGGCGATGCCATCTCTGGGGTTATAGATGGTATCATGGGAATTGTCAATACTGTAGGGAGTGCAATCGAGGGATTGATCAAGACAGTTCAGGATGCACTTTCTCCAGTCTTCGATACGATCTCAAATGTGATCAGTTCAATTAGTGGAATGGTCGAAAATATTGGAAAGACCATATCTGATGTAGTAAGTGGAATGGTTAGTGCAGTACAAGAGGCTTTTAAACCGATTTTCGATACTATTGCCAATATCGGTGCGGGTATAGTGAAGATGATAGAAGACGTTGGAAAAACCATATCAGGAATTATTGCTGGTATCCAAGAGGCGATCAAACCAGTTTTCGATGCTATCGCCACTCTCGGCGACATGATAGGGAAGGCAATTGAGAATGCAATAGCAACCGTAGGAACATGGATAGAAGAAGCAGGTAAGATGATTAGTCCACTAATCGAAAGCATAGGAAAGCTGGGAGAACAGGCACTCGGTCTCATAGGGACACTCGCAGAAGGGATAAAAGGTATACTCCCATTCCTAGATAACATCAGAAAGGGGTTTGAGTCATTTCTTGACTATATTTTCAAGCTACCAGAAATGGCACCCGATATCTACAGAACCGTCTTCACGCAGTTATGGAGTCAGTATGTTGAACCCGTCTGGAATGCGATTTACAATACGATAGTAAAACCACTTGAAGAGGCTTTTAAGGGAATTGTCGAGAAGGTATCCGTAGGATTTGAGACGATATCCAAGACTTTTCAGGGATTTGTAAACGCAGTCCTGAGGCTCCCAGAGTTTATCGTGCAGGTCGCTAATGCCATAACGGGATTAGGGGATTTCATCGCAAAAATACCAGAGATCATCAGTAGTCTGGTAGAGGAGATTAGAAAGTTCTTAACCGATCCACTAGGTTATCTGAAGGGTGTTGTAGACCACCTCGCATCGCAGATCTGGAGTATGCTACCAGATTGGTTTAAAGCAGGAATTGAAGAAATCAGAACCTTTTTCGCCAATCTATGGGGAGAAATCCAGAAATTTGTAGCTGATCCCTGGGGGTACTTGTTCAAAAGGTTTGAAGATATAGGGAAGTGGATATGGGAGGCTTTACCAGATTGGTTGAAGAGTGCTATTGAGGGCATTAAAGACTTCTTTAGCAACTTGTGGGAGGAAATCCAGAAATTTGTAAAAGATCCCTGGGCTTACCTATTCAAGAAATTTGAAGATATGGGAAAGTGGATATGGGAAGCACTACCTGACTGGTTGAAGGGAGCTATTGAGAAGATTAGGGATTTCTTCACAGACCTGTGGAATTCTCTTACTGAATTCTTTACTAACCCTGTAAAATTCATAGAAGATAGGCTCTCATGGTTAGCTGGAGAGATATGGAAGAAAATGGAGCCATACCTACCAGAGTGGTTGAAGAACGCAATAAAGTTCTGGGGCGAAGTATTCGAGAAGATCAAAAACTTCATAATAGGCGAGGTTACTTCTTTCGTGGATAACCCATTCAAGTGGATAGTGGACAAGATAAGAAAAGCCCCAGAGATCATCTCGACCATCGCAAGTGCAATCATCAATATATTCAAGAAAATATACGAATCACTCCCTGAAGATAAGAAAAAGTTAATCAGTAGTATAGTACTTATACTATATAGTATAGTTAGAAAAATAGCCCTACTCATCACCAATCCACCTGAAGCTATAGGAAGGTTGCTCAAATGGTTATATGAAAATGTCTACATGAAATTGCCAGAGTGGATAAGAACCATATTCTTCGAGACGTGGAGGATTGCATACTACAGGATAAGGTCGATCTGGAGATTTTACTTTGAACCAGAGACATTCTGGGGGGAGGATGTCATGTGGGTAGTGAACGTCCTAACCATATTGCTGACACCAGCGATGAACTACGCCTCTGCACACGTCAGAGGACTTTATAATGTATTTGTGGAGTGGCTCAAACCCTTCGTCAAACTAGCGGAGGAGCCAGTTAAGGAATTCTACAGACTATTGCTTACAGAGGTTGCGGAATACCATGCAACTATAATAGGTCATAAGCTCGATGAGACAGTTACCAAAGCTACTGGAAGACCGATTGGTGTAGAAGCAAGACTTGAGGAAGCTAAGAGAATTGATGGAGGGAAGATGATATATGATGTACTGATCACTACAGTACCGATTACAGCAACAATAAAGTTGATTCCAGAGTTGTTGAGGTCGATTTCATATAAGCTCGACCAGGCAATAGGAACTGTGATT
>QMZE01000286.1 GCA_003663025.1 Archaeoglobales archaeon | reverse complement strand
TGATTGCCGCACCCGACAACCGGGTTCCAGGTGTAATCGCACCATTCGATTTTCGTCCTCTGCATTTTCCCCTCCTTCTCTCAATCCTCCAAAACTTCGCAAATCCGTTTGCAGTCGCAGTGGTTGCATTCCCACTCCTCCGCCCTGGTGTCCCTGGGAGGAGGCACGCCGTTCTCCAGGCACCATTTCAGCAAATCCTTCCTCTCCACGAGCCACTTCCAGTTTTCCTCGATCTCCCCCGGCTCGAATTCCATCCTGTTCACGACCAGCTTCGGGACCCTCTCCCTGTAATCACCCATCATGTACACCACCGCCAGGTAGCCAATATTGACCTCCAGCACCCGGCAGTAGGCCATGAGCTGCCTTATGTAATGCCTTTGGTCGGCCCTTTCCCTCATCTTCGCCCTGGTGGTCTTGATCTCGACGGGGTACTCCTTCCCGTCGACCTCGTAGATCGCGTCCGGCCGGCAGTAGATCCCGTCCCTTCTGTAAAGCTCCTCTTTCCTGGGGAGCTTGAAGGCGTCGTGGAACAAGGCCCCCGCCGTCCACATCAACGCGATCTCGGGTTCGGGTTCGATTTGGTATTTGCGCCTTATGAACTCCTTTCGGAGGCAGAAGTTCAAACTGGAAAAATGGATCTCATCCCCCTCCCGTCTTTCCCTCCGTAAGGACTTTATCATCAGGGCTTCCATGGCTTCGTCTCTCTCGATCTTCATCGTCCACCTCCATGAGTCCTTTCTTTCTGAGATACACCGCGTAGCCGGCGCAGCAACGTTCTTGGCAGAAAACCCTTTTGTCGATCCAACAAAACCGCCCTTTCATCGTTCCTTCCCCCCTTTTTCGCTTCAGATCGGGAACCCCATCCCCCTTTGGGGATAGAGGATGTAAACGCCTTCCCTGGCCCTGGTCAAGGCCGTGTGGAACACCTTGGCCTCCTCCTGCGGGGAAGTTACCAGGCCGTCCGCCGTCCTCTTCGTAAGATCCGGGTTGATTACGGCTATGTCGCACTCCTCGCCCTTGAAGGCGTGGATCGTCCCATTGTATATCTCCACCTTCCCCAGGACGGAGGCGTATTTCCGGTAGGCTCGGATCAGATACTCCCTTTCCCTTTCGTCCAGCTTCAACAGGCTGAACAGCTTGCCTTCCGTGAACTTCGCCATGAACCTCATGTTGAACCCCAACTCCGGCAAGTCGTGTTTGGTGACCGGCCTTTCGGGGTCCTGCTCGGCGAGCCTCTTCATCCTCGTCTTGGCGCCGCGCTCCAGGTAAAGCGCCGAAGGGATGTACGAGGTGTCGGCCACGAGTTCCGCCATTTCTTGAATGGTCACGGCCTCTCCCTTCGCCAGCCTTTCCAGAAGGCCGACCACCTTCACCTCCTCCCTGTCCAGGGGAGATTGCCTCCCCCGCAAAGCCTTGAAGGGAATCCCCATCTCGATGAGCATGTCCCCCCATTCCCTCGCCAGCATCCTGGTGCGATGCATGACGAAGACCTTTTTGCCCTGGAAAGGAAGCTCCCTCCACGAAGGCGCCCTCCCCCGGACGACGTAACCTTCCTCGTTCCGGGGCAGGTAGTCTTCCCGATACCACAACCCGAACCTTTCCAGGAGCCTTTTGTCTTTTTCCCAAACCGCCCTCGGCACGCGGTTGGAACGGACGAGCTGGATTTCCTCCTCGCAGGGCATCTCGGCGAGAAGCTTGTGGTCTCCGCCCATGAAGCCGTATATGGCCTGGTTCGGGTCGCCGATGTAAAAGCTCCGCTCCGCCCTGCTTTCCCACATGACGGTGACGTTGAGGAGAAGCGGACTGAGGTCCTGCGCCTCGTCGCAAAAGAGGATTTTGATCCCCTCCGGGCAAGCCCTCTCCCTCAGCGCCCCGACCAGGAAATCGGCGAAGTCCCAAAGCCCGTTCTCCCTCTTGTACTCGTCATAGCGCTTCAAGAAGAGCATGAGGCGCTGTTTGTCGAACCCGCCGGGGAGGCTTTTCCAGAACCGTTTCATGAAGTCGGGGTAGGCGAGTTCCGGCTTCGGATACATCCGGTGCCGCCACCAATCCACAAAGAAAAGGTAGTAGTCGTCCGCCGTCTCCAGCATCACGTCCCGGAATTCCCCGTCCACGTCGTAGGAATGGGACTCAAGCAGGCTCAGCTTGTACCGGTAGGCGTCGGCGAAGTCCTTGAGATGCTTCCAATCCATCACCGACTTCGAGGGTATCCCCAGGAGTTCTTTGCAGATCGAGTGGATCGTCCTCCCGATCCACCTGTCCTCCGCCTTTCCCTTCAAAAGACCTTCGGATCGCAGTATCGCCCTGACTTTCTCCTTTATCGCCCTCCTCCCCGAACGGGTGAAGGTCGTCGCCACGATGCTCCCCGGATCGTATCCCGCTTTGATGAACTCCGCCACCTTCCTTATCGCCCAGGAAGTTTTTCCCGTGCCGGGAGGTCCGATCACTCTCGTCCTCATCTTCCTCACCTCCTTAGCGTTTTCGTTCCGCTCACCGCTACAACAACTTCGCCAAAGTGCTGCGCCAAGTGCTAGAGCGCTACTTGACATAAAATCGTATTTGTTTTTCCCTTTTTCCTTAAGAGCGAACCTAGCACTTCCTAGCACTTTGTATCTAGCACCTCTAGCACTTCCTATCTAGCACTTCCTATCTAGCACTTCACCCCTCAAAATCCCAAAATCCCTCTTATAGGGAAAAATCACCACTTCTCGACCTCTTTTCTCGACACGCACCAGAGGCGGAGGTTGCGTCCCTGGAACCACGTTTGCTTGTTCTTGAATCCGAGTTCGTGCAGGACCGTCGCCAGCTTGGGCCGGGAGGGGGCAAGCTTTTCCTCCTTCCTC
>QMZE01000285.1 GCA_003663025.1 Archaeoglobales archaeon | reverse complement strand
GGCTGAGGTGGTGCTTGTGTTAAGTGGACAGATCCTTGCACAATACAGACAAAATGAAACTCAGAATCTTATAATACTATGAGCTATTCGTTATTATAAATATAATACCTCTAACGATATAAATATTGTAAAGTTTTAGAAAATAAAATAAATATATAAAGTTATACTTATATTGTGGTAGTGGTAAGATAATAAAGGGTAAGTCGTATAAAGTGAAGATTTTACTATAAGGATTATAGAAATTTCTCAAGAATCCTGCGAAAGTTAAGCAAGATTAAAGTAAAAACTGCAATAAGGTAGAGATAAGCGAAATTAGGAGTTATTCATACTCCTTCTACAATCTATTAATGGATGTAAGAACTACACAAAGAAATTAAAGATAAAGTTAGGGGAAATTAAGGAGAGATATTAAAATATGAAACGCACATAGAAGTTGATGAAATATGGCATAAGAGAAAATTATCTATTTTGCTCAGAAGAATACTAATCAATCTTAAATTATCATATCGGTCAGGGAAATTACAGAGAATGTTATAACGTCTAAGGGAATACCAGAACAAATATGTTATTCTAACAAAATAACCTTTATTTCTGACTCTTAATAAATTACCGTTCTTTTTTCCCAGATTACACTAAATGTTTAATCGTTAATAAATCACTTAGAAGAGAAAAAGATAAAGAATGTAAAAAAGAAGTTAATCATATATGATGTTTCTTCGTTTAGATGTTAGTTCGCTCAATTTAGATCCATTTACCTACTCTGGAATGCTCTGATTAGGCTTGGAGATCAAAAATTCGTGAGTAAAATAGTTTGGAATTGTGATTTCATCACACAAAAGATATGCCGTCCGCGTTACTGCTAAATGTCTCCTGATGAATCTGAGGAAGGAATTAATTTGTCGAAATCAGAATAACGTAATTCACTCAAATTTCTCATATCAAAATTTAAAGATCAAACTTCTTTAGAATATCCTCAAAAGCTTCGATGACAATTCTTAAATCCTCTTTTGAGACTAGATAGGTTGAAAGTTTTATACTCTTCGTTCTCCCTGGCTTTATTCCATGTATTCTCCTCTTTTTGAGTTCGTTATATAGAAAGTATCCTCCTCTTCTAACTTTCCTTGATATTTCATATAGTTTGTCTGTTTTGAAGTGTAAAAGGTCGTGTTTGTGAGGTCTCTCTCCAAGAAGTTCAAATCCCAAAGATTCAAATTCCTTTAAGAACCATCTAGCCTTCTCAACCTCCCTACTCCACATCTTAACCCTCTCCCTAACGTGATCGAAGGATGCCATGAGTGTCATGATTGGAACACCCCTAACACTACAACCCAAGAGTTCAACCTCCTTATCTTTAAACCTATCAGATCTCCTCAAAACTAACCTTGAAAATTCTTCAGACATACCCAAGATTCCAACTGGGCCAGCTGATGCCATAGACTTGTGACCACTTCCAACTACAAAGTCAACTCCAAGTTTCTCAAAATCTATCTTCATCCTACCAATCGAATAAGCACAGTTTAACAGAACTGGAACCCCTCTATCCTTACAGATTTCAACCACGGACTTTACATCGGGTAGATTACCATAGTTACCATCGGGATAAGTCAAGACAGCTAAAACAACTTCACCAATCCTCTCTCCCTCATCTATTGCATTCTCATAACCCTCCTCAACAACCCTATACTCTGGATAACCGCTATTCTGAACCTCAACAACCCTCAAACCAGCCCTCTCTGCCGATATGTATGTTGTGTAATGTGCGTTTGAATCTACAACGACAACACCATCCTTCCTAGCCAAGCTGTGCATCACTATGAACTTCCCCTCTCTGGCACCACTCGTAACTCTGACAACATCACAGTTCAAGAACTCTGATAAATCTTCTACAAAACTTGCAATTGGAGGCTTCTTTATCTCGTGCAAGTTACCCTGACAAAAGTCACAGACACTGTATCCATCTCCCCACTCAACCAGCATCCTTCTAGCATCCTCAGTAAGCCTTCCACCAGTTTGTAGTGGATCGATGTTTATGAAATCCTTAATCTTCCTCTCAACAAACATCGAAACATTAATCTCTTCAAGCTTAATTAAACTTATGAGATGGTTGCTCGTGCTTATACCGATATTGATTCTTGGATGTGCTGAGAAGGTTGAGAAACCAAAGCTTAAGGTTGAATCGGTGTTTGAGAATGGTGGTTTCATTCCAAAGAGATACACTTGCGATGGAGAAGATTTGAGTCCACCACTGAAGTTTGAAAATCTCAGTGATAATGCAAAGAGTATTGTGATAGTAGTTGAGGATCCAGATGCCCCAATGGGGACCTTCACACACTGGATAATATACAACATACCACCTATTAATGATATTCCAGAGGGGATTCCAAAAGGTAAGGTTGTGATTGAACCTTTCAAGGCTATGCAAGGTAAAAACGACTTTGGATTTTATGGATACGGAGGTCCCTGCCCACCATCTGGAACACACAGATACTACTTTAAGATTTACGTCTTGGATGAGATGCTTGAATGGAGGGAATACAGCAAGGATGAGTTGATGAAGATTATTCAAAACCATCTGATACAGTATGGAGAGATAATGGGAAGATACTCCAAGTCTTAATCAAATGGGAAGAATAATGAGGAAAAATTTTGTTAAATTTTTAATATAAGAAAATTTTTGCACAAGCCTCCAAATGTGTCCACTTTGTGTAAAAATTTTAAATATTTAAGCATTTGCCTGGGAGTCCCGTAAACTTTACAATCCCAGAATATATTTCATCGAATTTTGATGAAGCTGAAAGATTTGATAGAGGAGCTAAATTTGTTTGAAAGAGAAAGAACACCGAAAGAGATAAGAATACTT
>QMZE01000284.1 GCA_003663025.1 Archaeoglobales archaeon | reverse complement strand
GGAAACAAAGGAGGTTGATACTGGAAAGATGAAGATAGATCTTGTAGAGAAGGCTTACAGCCACACAAACCTGTTTAGAGGTTTTGAGATAATTCTGAGGGGTAGAGATCCAAGAGATGCATTTTACATAACTCAGAGGATATGTGGCGTCTGTCCAGCACCTCACGGTGAAACTGCAATTCAAGCTCTGGATCAGGCTTACGGAGTTTATCCTACATCAAAGGCAGTATTAATTAGAAACATAATTCAAGCTGCATACTACGTTTACGACCATCTTATACACACTTACATACTAGTTGGGCCAGAGATAGGTGTCGTATGCAAGTATCCTCCAATGGTTCCTCCAGCTTTGGGTAAATATGGAATCAGAAAGCTTGGATTGGGTTTGAGCTATGTCCAATGTTTGGATATACAAAGGAAGGCAAACGAAATTGTTGCACTTTGGGGTGGAAAGTTCCCACATCACACGAGTGAGTATCCAGGTGGTGTGACTGTGAAGGCTACGAAGGACAGGATTGCTCAGACGTTAACTAAGGCTGCAGAGATATGGGAGTGGTGTGCAAAGGTTGCCCTTGAGGATATCATGACGATCAGAGAGAGGAACGAGACGTTGAGTGAGAGGTTGAGTGAGATACTTGGAATTGAGCATAGAGCATTTGCAGACATAGGGGCAAGTTGGGGTAACTTCCTAAGTTATGGGATATTCCCAGATCCTGAGAACTACGATGATTGGGTTAAAGCCCAATACGGTGAGCCTAGTTACAGGAGATCAGCAGTCATCTATGCTGGTTCTTGGCAAAATGGAACATTGAAGCCTTTGGAGAGGGATAAGATTGTGGAGTATGTGAAGTATTCGAGATACAAAGATGAGATAAGTGGTATGAAGCCTTGGGATGTGGAGATGAGTGTCGATGTTGTTTGGAAGGATAAGCCAAACGCTTACGCATGGGCAAAGGCTCCACGTTACGAAGGCAAGGTTCACGAGGTTGGACCACTTGCAAGGATGATAGTTACGTATGGCTTGAGATGGAATTTTGAAGTTAAAAATCCTGTAACAGAAGAGACGGTAACTGTGGATTGGGAGGTTATGAATCCAAAGGGTTCTGTGATTGATAGGGTTGCCTCAAGGGTAATTCAAGCCCTAATATTTACAACAAAGATAATGGAGTGGGCTGTTCAGCTGAAGGAATACATATCTGAGCACATTGTAAATCCAAAGATACCGGATTACAAGTATGTTCCAAATGAGGGTGAGGGTTGGGGTCTTTGGGAGGCACCAAGAGGTGCACTCTTACACTACACTAGGATAAGGAACAGGGTTATTGATAACTACGCATGTGTAGTTCCATCAACATGGAATCTTGGGCCAAGAGATGACTTTGGAAATCCTGGAGCTGTTGAGAAGGCACTTGAGAACTGCTGGTTACCAAAGGATTTGAGTGTTCCAGACATCTGCAACTTGTTATGGCCCGAGGAGGATGTTCTTGGGATGAAGTGGGGAGACGCTTTGGCAAGTGCCCTGACACCATTGGGATTGGCTGAGCTAAACTTGGAGCCATCAAACGGTGCAAGATACAACACATCTTTAGCTTTGGCAGTAGTTAGGAGCTTTGATCCATGCATAGCCTGTGGTGTTCATACAATAGAGCTTAGGGTTGGGTGAGTGTATGGAGGTTGAAGTTCAAAGACATCCAATCTTTGTTAGAGTCGTTCACTGGAGCATTGTCATAACTGGGATATTACTGGCTTTGAGTGGTATGGAGCTTGGAGGACTTTACGGTGTTAGAATCTTTGGTGAGAACGTTCTCATGATACATCTAACATTGGGTTTTGTGTTTGGTTGTCTCTGGGGTATGTTTGGATACTACATGATTGCAAAGGAGTGGAAGTGGATATCTCTAACCAGAATACCTTACAGTGTAAAGTTCCTCTACAGGGAAACGTTATCGTGGTTCCTACTTGGACCCCACGTAGAGGATCCTAGGGGTTACAGTCTCAAGAGGAGGGATTACGTTGAGAAGATAATTCCAACTCAAGTGATGGTCTTCTGGATATACGTTTTGCTTGCTGTCATCATGGGTTTGACGGGATTTGCAATGTATTATCAGGATGTCATGAAGCCAGTTGTAGATGCAGCTGAAGTTTTAGGTAAGGCTTTCAATCCAGCCAAAGAGATGACTGGATACGCATTTCTAAGGGCTTTGCATAGACTTTGCATGTATCTCTTTGGCTTAGTTATGTTCATGCATGCCTATGCTGTGACTATATTCGATGTCCTCATATCGATGTTCACAGGTAAGAGGAGAGAGAGAATTTTAGAATAAATTTTTTATGAGGATTGTCGTTGTTGGAATTGGAAACGTTCTGATGGGTGACGATGGGTTTGGGGTTGTGGTTGTTGAGGAGCTTAGGAGGTTGAATCTACCAGTTGACATATACGAATTTGGAACGTTGGGAATACAGATTTTAAACTTTATTGAAGGTTACGATCTCTGCATACTCGTTGATACTGTGAGAGGTGGTAAAGACCCTGGAGAGATATACGTTTTTGATATAGATGAAGTTGATTTCAATTTGAGAAATCCAATAAGTTTGCATGATGTGGGATTTGTTGAAGCCTTGAGGTTGTGTGGATTTTGCTTCAACTTGCCAAGGATTGTAGTTGTAGGAGTTGAGCCTGAGAGGATAGATTTTGGAGTTGGATTGTCTAAGGTTGTTAAATCGGTAATACCAAAAGTTATAAAGATTGTAGTTGGATTTATTGATGAGATGATGAATACTCCCGCCCCTGAGATGTGATGAGGGTTACGCTATCTGATTTTTAATTTAGTGGCTATGCTCTGATTAATGACAACCAATTGG
>QMZE01000283.1 GCA_003663025.1 Archaeoglobales archaeon | reverse complement strand
TGAGCTGCAGAAACGTTTTCACAATCATTACAACTCAATATCCAGTTGTTCAATATGTATGCTATGGAGTTGTTCCTACAACTTGGAACTGCCTTATATATGCTTGCATTGTATTCATCACCAATATTCACAGGTGTGTAGATGTCGGTGCATAACGCATTATAATAGTATGTTTGGTTTATGCTCAAATTGAAGAGCCACGTGTATCTATGCACATCGTCATGAGGTATATACTCCCACTGACCAGTGGATATGTTGTACAACCAACCGTATGTCTCATAGTTAGTACAACATGCATCCTCTATTATGATATGATGCTCACACTCTGCCAAGGCTGTAGGTATAACAGATACCAGCGCAATCAAAGCTCCCAACACAAACATCTTTTTCATAACCCATACTTTATTGGGAACATATTTAAGTTTTGCGTATATTTGTCAACAAAAATTTTATATATTTTATATTTTAGTTTTTACTTTTATTAACACATTCATTAACGCACTATCTGATCATACCTTCAATATCCTCAACTATCCTCCTCACATCATCCTCCTCAGCAATCCTCCCCTTCTCCTCAACAACCCTCAAAAGATCCTCTTCCAAGTTCTCAAGACTAACCTTGATTCTCTCAATTACAACTGGATTTGGCTTCATCAATGCACCCCTAACAATCCCCTCATCATTCAATGGTGTCAAAACTAAAGCTCCAACCTTCTCATCACCAACCCTTATCTCATAAACTGTATCACCCAAATCAGTCTCTCCAATCCTTTCAATTCTCATTCTAACCTCTTCAACCTCCTCAAGCTCCTCAATTCTCCTAACACTCTCCTTCAATATCTCAGAATAATCTTCCTCTGGCAACCTCTTAAAAACCTCTATCTTAAGTGAATCCAAATCCCAAACAACTTCACCATCCTCAACATCATAGTTGACAACAATCCTAACAACGTCACCCTTATCAAGCTTCAATCTTTTAACAAATATCTCGTAGAGCAGTTTGTTCAAATCACCACTAGCCTTTGCAACCATCTTTGAATCTATCTCCTTAGCCTTAACCTTATCCCTGAGCTGTGCAAAGAGAGTCCTCCTAACCTTGTCAGCGTAGGCTCCAACTATAACCAAACCAGTGTTCAGTGTCGCCATAATATATTATAATTAACTGTGTATTTCAAGTTGTCGGATCAGCCAAGTTGTGCGAGTTACTTAGATACCTAAAGCTAATCGTCACCCGAGGGTTTTGACGTAGAGAATTGGAAATTTTGTCATTCTAATCTAAAAACCTCATTGCTCTGTTGAAAATTCGATAATTATTAAATTTGAATCAATCATTAATACCCTGACAAGTTTTGTGACCAATTTTCAACAGAAAACCTCATCACACATCAACAAACTCCTCATAGACACATATAAGTGCTATCACGCTGGCTGGAATTGCATGCTCAGTTGCAAAAGTTACGTATGGTGACAAATCAATTACATAATCAGCCAACCTAAATACACCCTTCGGAATCCCCTGCCTACTACCCATAAATACCACCACCTCATCCGCATACTTCAGATCCCTACCAAGTTCATCCTTAACATCCCTAATCTGTTTCCCAACTGGATCCGTAACAATCAAAACGTTTCCCTTCCTCCTCTTATCCCTTGCAGTCTGAAATATATCTTGAACATAAACCTTAACCTCCTTAACCTCTCTAGCGTAAGCCTTCCTCTGAATATCCAACCTCGAAACTATCCCCCTCCTGACACCCCTAATAAATGCCTCAAGCTCGTAAGCATTAACATATCCAAAAGGGGCAACAACAAGCTCCTTAACTTCGAATGTCTGAGCTGATCTTCCAATCTTCTCTCCCATCTCCCTAGCAGACTCTTCAAGGTATGGCATCTGAACGAGAGAGATCTTACTCAGTAACTTCCTAGAATCAACCTTCTCTGGTGTATATTTCCTCCTCTCATCCCTTCCATCTATAACACCTATGTATGCCCTCTCCCCAATTATCTCAACGTAGATTGCCTTATCTGGAAAATCAAGATCAACATCTGCATTTGTCATTTCCTTTATCTTAGCTCCAAGTCTTACACTTACATCAGAACTGCTAAATTCATGCTTCTTCCCTCTCTTCTTTGTCCTTATTGCAAAGCTATCAAATTCACCAGCCATTTCAACTATCTCTTCAGCCTTTGAAACAATCTCATCCACATCAGCCTTGCAAACGATACCAATGGGTATTATCGTCTCAATCTCTGGTATATCCTTCACACTCTCAACATCATCTGAATGAACTATCACAAGACCCAGGTAACCTGAAGGTCTAATCTCAAGCTTTACATCACCCAACTTCTCCCTTATTCTATCTCCAGCAACATACTCCATCCCTCTAAGGGTCTTGACCAGTAACATAAAGATATATTAGTGGAGTGCTAAATAACCTTGATGATGAAGCTTACGGGGATTGAACCGCATGGGTGATGATGAGAGGCAGGGCTACTGATCAAAACTGTAATATTTCCATTGGCAAACCTTGAATATGATAAGGTTACTCAAGGATCTTAAGGGATACGAGATAGTTGGAAGGCACTCAGCTGTAAAGCCATGCTTCTGGCTCAAGAAGTCTCTGAAGGATGAGGGAGTTTGTTACAAGCAGAAGTTCTATGGTATAAGATCTCACAGATGCCTCCAGATGACACCAGCCCTAATCTGCAACCAACACTGCATACACTGTTGGAGACCTCTAGAACTGTTGAAGGATGTCGAAGGATGGGATGATCCAAAGTTCATTGCTGAAGAGAGCATAAAAGCCCATAGAAAAAAGTTGAGTGGATTCTGGGGAAATCCAGATGTGAACAGAAGGAAGCTT
>QMZE01000282.1 GCA_003663025.1 Archaeoglobales archaeon | reverse complement strand
GCGAAAAGACCGGGTAGCTCCGGCCAGGGGTTCTCGGCCGTGGGCTGGAGGTCGGTCATGTAGATGATGTAGTCCGGTTTGATGCCTCGTTCTATCATCACGCGGAAGGGCGGCGTGAAGGCCGTGGCGCCGCGACCAGTCACCGTGGGGCGGCCACGCGCCAGTATGTTCACCTCCGGCCAGTCGTAGCGGTAGACGTGGTGAACCACCACGTCGCAGTCCATGACCCAGACCTCCTTCGGCCTCACCTGCCTCACTATCTCGGCCATATTATCGGCAAAAATACCAAGCTCGTCCGACCCGATGCTTCCCGATGTATCATAAATTATGGCGAGGCGGACGGTGGGTTCCTCCTTGTAGCGCGGGTAGGGGGGTATCACGGTGGTGTAGCGCCTCCCGACCAGTTCCCTCGCTGTCTCGGCGATGGCGATGGCCCTCCTCGGCGGGCGCTTCCACTCGGGCAGGGTCTTCCAGGGCGCGTATATCCTGCCGATGAGTATCTTGCGCCAGTCTATGGGCTGCGTCCTGAACCTGTCCCACTCGCGCTCTATCCCCGGCGTGACGGGTGGGAGGCGCGGCAGGTCTAGTGTGTCGCCCTCCGCGCGGCCACGAGGCCCCACGCCCACCTGGCAGAACGCCTCTATGAGGAAGGGCGGGATGGCTATGGAGCCGTCGGGTAGCTCGCCCCTCATCAGCTTCTCGAACAGCTCCTTCGCCTTGTCGAGGACGGGCTTGTAGCGCCAGAGCTCGTAGAAGATGGCTGGCTTCGTCATGGTTCTCAGGTCGTCCGCCGTCGGCAACCCCCTCCTCTTGACGGACACCTCAACGCCGAGTTCCCGGGCCGCCCTGTCGAGCTCGGCTATCAGGTTGGCCACGGACTCGAAGGTGACCATGGGGCGGGGCGCCTCCGCGCCGTGCTCCATCAGGCGCCCGTTTATCACGGCGTCGGAGGCTATGTTGAACAGCACGTGAACCGCGCAGTCGTTATCCCTGCCCGTGAGGCGGCGGGCGAGGCACTTCTCTATCTCCGTGTCCCTGTCGATGACGTGGCACGGCTCGTGGCAGAGGGTGAAGAAGACAGCCTTCTCGTCCAGCTCGCACTCGGTGGGCGGGGCTGGCCACTCCTTGGCGGCCCAGACGGGGTTGAAGTAGAGGACGAAGCGCTGCCTCCTCGTGTTCCACGCGACGCCAGCGGTGCTCGTCCCGTGCGTGGTGACCCTGATGATGGGCCTCCCGAAGATGTCGAAGGCCCGCAGGGTGGCCTGGAGGGGCCTGGGCGGCACCCAGTCGTCCACCTTGACGAAGTAGAAGCGGGAGCGGAAGATGATGGCGTGTATGGCGTCCTCCAGCCTCCTCTTGAGGCACTCGAGCACCCTCGGGTTCACGGCGGGGGTCCACTCTATGGCGCCCGCCGCCACGGCCTAGCCTCCCCTTACTTCAGCCACTCCGGCATGAGTTCCTTTGGTATGGTTATGCCCTTCATATCGGCTATCTTCACCACCTGGCAGTACACCACCCAGTCGAAGTGGCGCTTCTCGTAGTCCGGGTGGCGCGTCTTCAGGTTTATCCAGTCATCCACGGTCATGTGGGGCGCCCTGGAGAGGTCGGGTATGTCGGACCACCAGCAGGTGGGCTGGGTGCGGAACATCTTGGAGAGCCAGTCTATCTCGTACTCGCGCCGTATCTCCGGGTAGTCCTTGAACACCGTGAGGACATCGCTGAGGAGGAAGATGGCGCCCCACTTGAGCTCCTGGACGTGGCGCTCGCTGGGCCAGCCGCGCTTCACCAGGTCTTCGTACCTGAAGTCGAGGGTCACGCCGCTCGGCGCCTTCACGACGAGGGTGCTCCCCCTGGGTATCGGCGGGGGGACGTCAGGCCCGACCACGTGGCCGTAGAAGAGGCGGCTGAGGCAGAAGGCCTGGATCTTGAGCAGGTCTGTTTTGAGGCCCCTCTGGGTGGCCTCCACGAAGCGGTCGGGGGTGAAGAAGTCCTCCCTGAACTGCTCTATTATCTCGCTCTGGTTCTCGTACTCCCTCTCGACCTCCAGGACGTATGCGAAGGGCCTCCTGAGGATGGTTCTCAGGCTGACCACACCGCGTCACCTCTTCTCAAGGAGGGCCTTCTCCCTTGCGCTTATAAGGGTTCGGCCCCGCCCCCACTCCAGGGCCGTGGGCGTGTACAGGAACATGTTGAGCGTCCAGGCGAACACGTCGGCCTCCCTCTTGCCTATGAGCGTCTTCGCCACCCTGTGTATCTCCCTTATCGTCTCCTCGGGCAGTATCCTCTCGGCGTGCGTCAGCAGGCTGGCGAGTTTCTCCGCGTCCTCCCTGGCGAAGGCGTCCTCGAACTCCCTCTCTATGGCCTTGAGCTTCGGCTCCACCCTCCTCCACTCGCTAAGCGGCACCACCGTGTAGAGGTAGTCGGAGAGGCGCGTCCAGGAGCGGGGCGTGGCGTACGCGAACGCCTTCCCAGCGGCGCTAGCGGCATACTCGCCCGTGTCGTAGTTCATCAGGGGCGGCATCTTGAACTTGCCGGGGCCGAACTCCCACTCGCGCTGCCTGGCCCTGTAGG
Organism: Archaeoglobales archaeon; assembly: GCA_003663025.1. Lineage (GTDB taxonomy): Archaea > Halobacteriota > Archaeoglobi > Archaeoglobales > Archaeoglobaceae > Archaeoglobus_B. The sequence continues at coordinate 296 of QMZE01000282.1, read as the reverse complement.
TCGCCTCGATGTACCAGGACACGAGCGGGTGGACGTTCGGCAGGCCCGTCTTCTCGTTCGTCCGCTTCGCCCAGTCGAGCCAGTACTCGTAGTACCTCATGGCGGGGCTACCGGGGCTGGTGTCCTCGAAGTGGAGAATGAAGTGCGCCATGCGGTTGCTCAACGGCTCCGGTAGCATCTTGGCCTCGCCCACGCGTATGTCATACCCAGGGCGGTTCATGGCACAGACGATAGCCAGAAATGGAGGAGCAACGTAGCCGGATGCGGGGATGCGCCTGTCGAGCACTATCTGATAG
>QMZE01000281.1 GCA_003663025.1 Archaeoglobales archaeon | reverse complement strand
TTCTCAATGGGAGTACATTCGTCCTGAACAGCCAAAGGAAGTCTTTTTGTTTTATGACGGGTTTGAAAGAAGCGACGTTTCGAGTTGGACTTTTGAATTTTCTCCTTCTGATTCAGGTGAACCATATTATGGAGTAGCCGACGCTTGTCACGGTGATTATGAACTCAAGGCTGGTTATAAGGAGAATTGTGATAATCCTCACGTTACAGTCAAACAAACCATTTCTTTGCCTCCAGGAGAAAAAGTGCTAAATTGTTGGCAAAAAGAAGTAAATACCGGAGCGTCTCCAACTCACGCAATTTACATTAATGATGTAGAAAAATGGTCAGACATAGCTGACTCTGAATACTCAAATTGTGTTTTTGTTCAAACTTCTCCTTTCACTGATTCTGGAGACGTGGAAATTAAATTTATAGACTCCAAAGATCAAAATACAAAAGTAGGAATAAGACTTGATGGTATATTCATTCGTAAATATATTGAACCGTTTCCGATAGTTTCTATACTTGGAAGGGACTTTTCTCTCTTTCGAGTTCATTGGGACTTTCAATTAAATAGTTCATTTCCCTTGGAGAATTTGAAGAAGAACAATACAATAATGATAGGAAGAGTGTTTGAATCTCTTTCTCCTCTACCAGAGTTATCCTTTAGCTGTTCTCAAAATGACACTCTGCCTGTTTCAAGCTATATTCCTGCTTACCTGAAAAGTAATAATTTTCTTTTAATTCCGGGTTCTTGGAAACGTAAAAGAAACATCACAATTGAGAACAATACAGGTCAAACTCTTACTAATTATCAAATCTGTTTAACTCTTACACCGGAAAATTTCGACTACGAAAATAGTAGATTGGATGGAGGAGACCTAAGATTTGCTAATCCTTCTCTCGCACTCTTACCATACTGGATTGAAAAATGGGAGTATAATGGAACATCCAGAATATGGGTTAAGGTGGATGAAATACCCACGGGTTCTAATATCTGTTTATACATGTTTTATGATAACCCATTAGCCACATCCGAAAGTAATATTAAAACCACCTTCATACTCGGGGATGACTTTACGGATGATACACAGTGGATATCCAGTTACCCTTCCAAGATGAATATAAAGAATGGTCTACTCAATTTTGGTACCTTCGATAATTATGAGTACCAAGCTTATCTTAGCACGAAAAATGTTCTCGACATACCAGACTCATTTTTCATTCAATTTAAATGCAAAATTAAGAATTTCTTGAATCCCTTTACTATATCGTACATAGGTGTGGCTGATGAAGTTCCTAACATGACAAATCTTGTAGCTTTTCAACCCTTCTATAATGACTACGCTTACTACTTGGGTGTGAAAGACGACGATGGAAATCATAAAGACAAAATGTATGCACCAGGTGGAAACAATGAAAAACTTCAAGAAATGTTCTCCGATGACTGCTGGCACGGCGTTAGAATATGGAAAGAGGGAAGCACAATACACGGGGAAATATGGAATGGTGACTTTACAGAACAAATTGGATATGTAGAACCAGGAGGAGAACGAGAGGGTAGAATTGCAGACGTGAATCCTTCGGATTTAAAACGGTTCATTGTTCTAAATCAAGCTCCGTCTCCCGACGATAAGGAATTTGGATATGAAGGATGTTTAGACGATTTGATAGTAGCTAAGTATGCTACTCCAGAACCTGTTGTTACATTGGGAGAGCCTCAACATGTAATAATTCACGACTCCTATTGTTATTCGGAAAGTAAAACGGATTTCAGATTAAACTCTACTTACTTGATTGGAGAAATACTTTCGCTTCCTCCTATACTTTCCCATGCTGGTTCCGTAGGTAGTAGCTTTACTTTCGGATTAGAAGTAAATCCTGATATTAACGGTTTCTCAGTGCCTGTCTTAGAATATCTGATGTATGCAAATGTTTCGATGGAAGTACCTAACATTTTAAAGAAGCTTTGGGTGTGGGAATCTCTTCTTCAGTCGGTTGAGGTATCCCCGTTGTTCTTTATCGACTCAAATTCATCCTTGTGTTTGGAATCAGAACTAACGGGCGCGCCATATACTCATTGGTTAATAAATGGAAGAAATGTTCCTAACCTCATAAGTTATAAAGTTACACAAGAATGGGCAGCTCCCGATACTGCAGAAGTAAGATTCAAAGGTCTTCCTCAATTTTTAGCAGGAGATTATGTACACATTGTATATGATACTGGAAATCCAGAATATCCTCAAGTTACTCTTTTTAAGGGACCCGTTCTTTCAATGGATAGGGAATTAATCAAAGGAAAGGAAGAAACAATAGTTCGAGCAGTTTCTAATGAGTGGTATCTTACAAAACAAAATTGCTTCTGGGACGAAGAAAGTTGTCTTAACACTCTCGATCCTATATTCAGACTTCAAGACATAATATACATGTGGCTCGGAAGTTGGGACAAAGAAATGTGCTGTGATGATGACTGTCCGGATGTATTTAAATGTGTATGTGAAAAGTGGAGAGAGAAATATAGACACGGAAGATCAACATGTTGGCATGGTGGACCCTCATGTTGGTGGTTCTGGTGGTATCTTAGTGTGGGCGCTTGGTGGAAGGAAACAACCGGCTTGTTCCCGATGTATATAGAAGATATGCCAGATTGGGGAGAAAAATATGCAATGAGTGCTGGGAGGTCAGGATTTAACTTCTTTTATGGTATAACAAAATGGGATGCTATAATGCAGATTTGCAACGTATGTGACTACGTATTCTATTGCATGTATTGGGATTACGACGCTCCTTCTTCTAAATATCCCTCCAAAACTGATTTAGGAAGAAGATTAGTGGTTTTCATTTCGAGAGATACGTGTGAAAATGATTTAATGTTGGATACATGGGGA
>QMZE01000280.1 GCA_003663025.1 Archaeoglobales archaeon | reverse complement strand
GATCATCTTGTCCGATAACCAGAGGATCCTCATCACTAGACTTTAAAACTCCGATCCTATAAGAGTATTGATGACAGAGATTCCTAAAGTGTTCACATCGGAATACTACGATAGGCGATACTTCGCTGCACATCCGGGAGAGGGCAAGAGGTATAGGAGACCTAATGGTACTATCGGGGAGTGGTCTTATTACAATCCGAGTGGACGTTGGGAGGGATGCTGGCCTGTAGCTAAAGCGTGGAAGGAGATATTCAATCCAAAGAACTTACTCGATGTCGGATGTGTTCCTCCAGATACCTTTGTTTTAACAGGAGACGGTTTTAAGGAGATTAGAGACATTAAGGTAGGCGATAGACTAGTAGGTTCTATAGTAATCAAAACATTTAGGAGAAGATATAAGGGAAAAATGATCTACATAAAACCCAGATTCTTAGAGGGAATGTATTTTACTCCAGAACACCCCATATTAGTCGCTAGAAAAAGTCAATATGGATATTATAGAAGTAGGAAGTGGAAGTTTAAATGGGACATTATAGGGTTCAAGCGTGCAGATGAGGTTACATATTCCAGAAAGTACTATGAGAGTGACTATGTAGTTATTCCTAAGATAAAAGAGGAGAGAAATATCTACCTTAACTTTCCGATGCCAGATCCCAAACATAACGGAGGACACGGGAGGAAATTAGGTTCCCAACTATTAGATGAGACATGGGCTAGAATAATTGGATGGTATCTAGCTGAGGGATATATAGATGGTAGAATAGTATGTTTTGCATTAGGAGATGAACCGGAATACGCTGAAGAAATATTGAATTTATGTAAAAGCAAGGGATTAAATGGAAAATGGAAATACCGTAAGAAGAGACCTGGAATACTAGTTAGGATATATTCAGCATCTCTTGCAAAATGGCTTAAGGAAAACTGTGGTCGTGGAGCTAAAAATAAGCACTTACCTCCAAGTTTCCTATATTGGAAGAAGAATATCCTAAAGGCGTTAATAGATGCTTATGTAAAAGGGGATGGAAGTATACGAACCTTAAAAAGCAAGAGAAAAATGTTTAAAGTTACTTCTGTATCAAAGAGATTGATTAAAGAAATACAGTTAGCATTACTTAAACTCGGTATCGTATCTAGTTTCTATGAGGAGAAGAAGAGAAAGCGTAGAATAGATGGCAGGGTTTTGGAGGAGAATGTATGTTATAATTTGACATGGACAATACCGCAACCATACAAATATGATGATGAAAACTACTATTACTTCAAAGTTAGAGAGATAAAGGTTATTGATTATGATGGTGAAGTATGCAACCTACAAACAACAAACGAGGTATACATGACACCATTTATTGTTCATAACTGTGGTAGGGGTTGCTTCATCAAGGCAGCTAGGGACTACGGTATTGAGGCGTATGGATTTGACTTCTCCAGGTTCGCTATTGAGAACCCCATGCCTGGGTGTAAGAAAGAATGGTTAATTCTTCACGATGCCACTAAGCCTTGGCCTTGGGATGATGAGTCTTTCGACATGGTAGTAGCTTTGGACTTCTGGGAGCACATCTATATTGATGACATAGAGTTCGTCTATAGTGAGATGTACAGGGTGTGTAGGAAGTGGATGTTCTTCGAGATTGCGATTGTTAATGGTTATGAGAGGGGTTACATACTGAGGAAGGGAGAGCCGGTACCAATAGAGTTGGAGGCTAATGCGGTATCCGGTCACGTGACTGTGCAACCTAGGGAGTTCTGGGAGGAATTCTTCGAGTCAAGGGATGTCTTCATCAGGAGGGATCTCGAACAGTACTTCAGGGCGCTAGTACCCGAGGAGTACCTTAGGAACTGGAGGTGTATAATTGTACTGGAGAAGTGGTAACATGATAACAGTCTCGATAGTAATGAATACATGCCGTGATGACTTTCCCATGGTAGGTTTACCCAATACCTTCATCTTTGAACCTACAGTAAGGTCTCTTAATAGGCAGACTGTCAAGGACTTTGAGCTGATAATAGTGGATGCATGTTACAGTCCTAGGAGGCTTAAGTGGTTGGAGGAGAATACTGAATTCCCATTCAAGTACATTAATGCATTTCCAAACAGGTTCCTAGAGAACGGTCTTGTAGCTATTTCGAGTATGAAGAATAGGGGACTACTCTACGTTGACGGTGAATTGGTTGTCTTCATGGACGACTGTACTGAGTACCCTAGGAAGTGGGTTGAGAGGATTCTCTACTGGTATGGTAGGGGATACTGGCCTATGTCTTTGACCTACTACTACGAGGGAGGGAGACCTAAAGTACTGAGTAAGAGTGATAGGTACTTTGAAGTGCTCTATGGTAGGGAGGTGGACAAGACGGAAAACCTCTTCAAGTACGTGAAACCTGGGGAGATAGTAAGGGACTCTAGGGCAGACATGGTGAATGCTAGGGGTACTCTCAACGCTCCTGCAAGTTGGTTCTATGGTGGTAGTAGTGCAGAGTTAAGCGCCCTACTGGACATAAATGGTATCGATGAGAGGTTCGATGGGTCTAAGGGATTGGAGGATGCCGACACGGGTATAAGATTGGAAATGGCAGGGTATGGTGGTATGTTCATCCTAGATAAAGAGTTGTGGCATGTGGAGCACTGGCATAAGCCTATCAGCGAGAGAGTGCTTTTCTACAAGGGTCCCACTCCTAAATGTAATTACGCACTACTCCAGTACAACCAGCTGAAGAATTCCTACAGGGCTAATACTTCGATACTTTCTTACGAGGACTGTCTCTGGATTAGGGATAACATCTGTCCTAAGTGTCCCAATTTGGGGAGGTGTGTGAACGAGGAGTTCAGGGGTAGGTTCTTCATAGACTGTGATGCATTCCACAAATGGCTTAAAT
>QMZE01000279.1 GCA_003663025.1 Archaeoglobales archaeon | reverse complement strand
CTAACTGAAATCAGAGCCTTCATGACGATGATGTTTTATAACGTGTATTTTAAGTTTGTATGTGGAGTTCGTTCACCATCCACTGATAAGGGAGGGAGTTGTGGAGAGGAGATCCTATCAGATTGCAATAACTGCAACAGCTCTGATGAAGAACACACTCGTAGTCTTACCAACTGGACTTGGTAAGACAGTGATAGCACTGCTTGTCATAGCTTCAAGGCTGCACAACAGGGATGGGAAGGCTTTAGTCTTGGCACCAACAAAGCCACTCGTAGAGCAGCATGCAAACTTCTTCAGAAGGAACCTGAAGATTCCAATTGATGAGATAGTATCTCTGAGTGGTGAAGTTCCACCTGATAAGAGGTTTCAGCTGTGGAATAGGGCTAGGTTGATAGTTTCAACTCCACAGGTTATTGAGAACGATCTGATATCTGGAAGGATATCCCTTAAAGACGTTGTCCATCTGACGTTTGACGAAGCACACAGGGCTGTTGGAAATTACTCCTACGTATTCATAGCAAAGGCATACATGGAACAGTCAAAGGATCCGCTGATCTTGGCAATGACTGCTTCACCTGGAAGTGAGATGGAGAGGATTGAGGAGGTCATAAGGAATCTTTACATCGAGGAGGTTGAGGTTAGGACTGAGTTGGATGAGGATGTCAAACCCTACGTTCATGAGAGGAGGATTGAATGGGTAAGGGTTGAGATGCCTAAGGAGTTGAAGGAGGTTGTCAAGATACTCAAGGACTGCATAGAACTGAGATTGATGAGACTTGAAGGTTTGGGTGTTAGGGCGAGGGGTTTGAGTAAGAAGGAGCTTCTGGCTTTGCAGGAGGTTTTGCAGAGTGAAGCTTACGGTAGTGGTGATCAGAGGTTGTTTGAAGCTCTTTCAGTTTTGGCTGAAATTTTGAAGATTCAGCACGCCATTGAGTTGGTTGAAACTCAGGGATTGGATGCACTTAAGCACTATCTGAGGAAGTTGATAATTGAAGCAAAATCGAGGGGTGGGAGTAGGGCATCGAAGAGCATTGTCTCAGATCCAAACTTCAAGAAAGCTGTCCTAAAGACCTTGAAGTGTGAGGTTGAACATCCAAAGCTTGAAAAGCTCAAGGAGATAGTTCTAAATCAGTTAAAGAATTATGAAAATTCGAGGATAATAGTATTCACAAACTTCAGGGATTCCGCTGAAGTCATTGCAAGGGAACTTCAGAATCTTGGAGTTAAAGCTGTGAGGTTTGTTGGACAGGCTGATAGGGAGCATGATAGGGGTTTGAGGCAGAGGGAGCAGGTTGAGATTGTTGAGAGATTTAGGAGGGGTGAGATAAAGGTTCTCGTTGCAACATCTGTTGGCGAGGAGGGTTTGGATATACCCGAGGTTGATCTTGTCATCTTCTACGAGGCTATACCCTCAGAGATAAGATCAATTCAGAGGAAGGGTAGGACTGGAAGGAGGAGGGAGGGTAGGATTGTTGTTTTGGTTACTAGGGAAACTAGGGATGAAGCCTACTACTACATAAGTTTGAAGAGGGAGAGGGCTATGTTTGAAAGGCTAAGGGAACTCAAGTTTATGCTTAGAAGTTACCATAGGACTACTTCAAGTTTCAAGGACGTCGTTGTCCACGTGGATTCGAGGGAGATGAGGTCTGAGGTTGTTAAGAGGCTGTATGAGAAGGCTGTTGTAAAGGTTGAAAATCTAAATGCTGATTACGTTGTGAGTGATAGGGTTGCAATTGAGAGGAAGACAGTCGATGACTTTGTTGAGAGCATAGTTGACAAGAGACTGTTCGATCAGCTGATTGAACTCAAGAGAAACTATGAAAAGCCAATATTGATGGTTGAGGGTGATGGGATATACAGGAGGTTGAATCCAAGTGCAATAAGGGGAGCTTTGGCAACGATAATTTTGGATCTTGGGATACCAATAATTTTCACTAGAAATTCAGAGGAGACAGCAGAATTCATATTGAGCCTTGCTAGGAGGGAGCAGTTGGCAAGGGATAGGGAAGTATCACCCCACCACGGAAAGACAAAGATGACATTGAAGGAGCAGATTGAGTATGTAGTTTCATCAATCTCAGATGTTGGCCCAGTTATTGCAAGGAATCTGCTTGAACACTTCCAGACAATTGAGAACATAGCCAAGGCTGATGTTGAAGATCTGATAAAAGTTCCAAAGGTTGGGAGGAAGATTGCCGAGAAGATAGTTAGAATTATGAAGACACCCTACAAAAGCCTAGATTAGACCCCTCCTCCTGAGTTCATTCAGACAACTCCTAAGAACCCTCCTAACAATCCCCCTCTTTCTAATCCCTCCAATTCTAACTGCAGTCTTCCTTATGCTCTGAGTTCTTATGAAAGTTTCAAGTATCTTTCTTTCACCCCTGCTCAGTTTTAGATTTTCCAAAGCCTTCTTTGCAACATCCAACAAATCAATATCACTGTAATACATCTCGTGAGGATCAATCTCTCTCTTGAAAGGTTTGAAATCAAACCTTATCACGTAAACCTTCTTTGGATTTCCATATATTTCCCTTATACTGTTTATGAGCTCCTCCTTACTCTCAAATCCATCATCCCTGGCAACATCATTGTCTATCTCATCCAAAAACTTCTCCTCAACCTTCCTTATCCTTGCAGTTCCAACTATCTTCCCACCACAGTGAACGAAAACCTCATCACCCTCCTTAACGTAGCACTGCAACCTTACAGTAGCCCTCTTCCTACCACTCAAGAGCAAATCCCTGTATATCTCCTTAAACTCAAGGTGCTTCATTCAACCTCTCCTCAATTGCCCTCATAAGCTTCTCAGCAACAACCTTCCCATCAACCTTACCCCTAAACTCCCTCATCACCAAACCCATGAGGGGCTT
>QMZE01000278.1 GCA_003663025.1 Archaeoglobales archaeon | reverse complement strand
TCTCCATGAGTGAGGCTGAGAGTGATGAGACGAGGGCTAGTAGTATCATGTAGTTGAAGCTCCAATTTAGAAATATGTTGAGGTATGAGAGGTAGAGGATTGAGAGTGAGAAGTATATGGCTAAGGATGAGATTGAACCTCTGACAAACCTGTGACCTATCAGTATAAATATGGATGTCAGTAGAACTTCGGACAGACCAAGCCTTGTGAGTATGGTTATCGTTAGAGATAGGAGGATTGCATCGAAATCCCTATATCTCTTTAAGTATGAAATTGATGCGATCAGTAACATTATGATTATTGTAAGATCGATTGAGAGGGGTGAAGTGAGGGTTGACAGGGATACGATCTCAAGCATGGAAGAGGTTGAGTTTGTTACTTAAAAAGTTGATGGGGATGATAATCAAGTTTTATGAGAGGAAGCTTGAGCTTGTTATAAGGAGGGGTAAAACTCCCAGACACATAATGGTTGTCACCGAGAGTAGATTCTTGGACAGGTTGGATGAGTTTTTGGAGTGGTGTAGGAGGTTCAAGATAAGTGAGGTTACGGTTTGCATAAGGGAGGGGGAGAGGTCAGTTGTATCAAGATCTTTGGATGGTTTGAGCTTGAACATCGTCACAGGTTACAGTGGGAAGGATGAGATTGTGGATGCTGTTAGGGATTTGGCAAGACTCGTTAAAGAAGGTTGTCTAAATGTGGAAGATGTGAATGAGGAGACATTTGAGATGTTTTTGAAGATAAGGAGTTCACCAGATTTGATTGTGAATGTGGGTGACGAGATTCCAGAATTTCTGATATGGCAAAGTATATACAGCGAACTCTACTTTGCGGACATAAGTAGATTCAGATACGTGGACTTCCTCAGATGCCTTAGGGACTATCAGAGGAGGGAGAGGAGGTATGGAAGATAGACTACTAAGAATTGTTAGGGTTATAGCGGATTACCAGTTTGGGAGGGGTGCTGGGAGGGCGTTGTTTCCAGATACCTGTAAGTTTGTTCTCTCTTCAAAGGGTAAAATTAGGCAGATAAAGGATGGAGGAGTGAGAATTGCAACATTGAAGGCTGAAACTGGATTTTTTACATTGAGCATAGAAGGTGCGAGGAGGTTGCATAGAGCGTTTGAGTATCCTAAGTTGAGGGTTGTGGTTTTGAATGAGGTTTCAAGCTTCATAGCCAAAGGTAGAAACGTCTTTGCAAAGCACGTTGTGGATGTTGATAGAAATTTGAGGGCTAACGATGAGGTTCTGGTTGTCGATGAGAATGATAGGCTAATTGCAACTGGAAGGGCTGTTTTGGGTGCGAGGGAGATGTTGGAGTTTGATAGGGGTTTGGCTGTCATGGTCAGGAGAGGAATCTCTTGAGAATCTTAACGGCATCATCAAACGATCTTGGAGCTTGGAGTCCCAAACTCAAGAAGAGCTTTACAATTTGAGGTGCATCCAATCCATTCTTCTTAAGCTTATCCAAGTCTGAAAGTATCTCATCTGGCTCTCCAATGTCTATAACCCTACCATTCAGTATCATCACCCTGTTGGAGTAGAGAGCCAAATCGACATCGTGAGTTGCAATGACTATCGTCATCCCCTCATCTACAAGCTTAAGTATCGTTTCAATCAAATCTCTCCTTGATATTGGATCCAAATTTGCAGTTGGTTCATCCAAGAGTAGTATTCTTGGCTTCATACATACTACGGAAGCAATTGCAACCTTCTTCTTCTCACCAAAGCTCAGATGGTGAGGGTATTGATCCCTTATCTCCTCAAGTCTAAACTTCGAAAGAACCCAATTTACCCTATCCACTATCTCATCCTTATCCAAACCAAGGTTTATCAATCCAAATGACAGATCGTCAAATACAGTTGGCATGAAGAGTTGATCGTCTGGATTTTGAAATACCATACCAATTGTCTCAACAAGCTCCCTCCTATCAAAATCGTCTATACTCCTACCAAACAACCTTATGACACCTTCCCCCTTCAAAACTCCAGTCAAATTTAAAAAGAGTGTAGTCTTTCCAGCACCGTTTGGACCTATAACCGTTAAAATCTCACCCTCCCTAACATCAAACGTCACATCCTCCAAAACCCTCTTATCCTCATACGAGAAGTTCAGATTTGAAACCTCCAAAGCGAGCATATATGTAGGGCAATCGCAAGGTATAAAGTTGTTGCAACAAACAGAAGATCATACTTACCCATCTTGAAATCTGTCATTAAATTGAGTCCAGTGTATCCCCTCATTATCATAGCCTTGTAAACGTTTTCAGATCTCTCGTAGCTCCTTATGAATAGTGTTGCAATTAGCTTTCCAACAGTTTCAAGTGTCCTCTTTGAAGTTTTCCACTCAAAGTTTTTTAGCTTGAGGGATGTTGATAGCTTCTCATACTCCTCAGCGAGAACAAATATGTATCTGTATGTGAACATGAGGATCTGGGTTAGTATGTTTGGAAAACCTATCCCATTCAAAGCCTTTATCGATACATCAAATCTTGAAGTTGAGAATGCAACAAATATCAGTATCAAAGCCGAAGTAGCTCTCAAAAAAACCTTAAACGGTTCATGACCAAAGATGAACATCGTGATTGATATTGCAAATATAAAGATGAGTCCATACTTCAACTGTTCAAAAACAAACCTCAGAGGAATCCTTGTCATCAGGAGTAGTGAGATGGATATTGTAAGTGAAAGAAGACATGAAGTTAAATCTCTAAGTAAGACTGTTGAGAAGAGGAGGATGAATATTCCCAATAGTTTTGCTCTTGGATCCAGCTTGTGGATTGGAGACTCGAGATGACTGTATCTGTCAATCAAGTGGTGTCTCATCTCCTCCTCCTCGCAACGTATAGTGATATTCCAGCCAACCCCATGAGGTAACCGAGTCCAGATACAACCTT